>JAUVTM010000067.1 GCA_030601545.1 Syntrophobacterales bacterium | reverse complement strand
CGGGCTAGGAAGGTAGTGGCTGTTCCTCGTTTTGAGGGAGGAGAGTGATATCTGGTGGAAAATCCAAGCTTTTACTTCTGGATAGGTCTGGCTCTTGGAGCTGTTGTCGGGGCGGTAGCAGCATTTATCTATGCAAAAATCCGTGGTTTTTTTGCCAAATCAGAGGTTTCACAGTTGCGGCAAGAAAACCGTACCCTGAAGCAACGTCTTGAGAAAAAGGACAAGCACATCCAGGAGATGATGTACCATACTGAAAAGATCGCCGCGGGTATGGCTGAGCAAAAGGACAGGAGGAGTAACCATGGATCGTAACCTCAATCTCAGGGTTTCAGGTGTTCCGCCGTAGGCGGATCAGGTGTCGGGAAAAAGAAATAGAGAATACAGTAGTCAGTAGACAATGCGTGAGAGGAACTTAATTCTTGTTGCGCTATGCTTTCCTCGCAACGGACAACGGACCACGGACAAAAAGCCAGCCTTCTTTCTTTTGTCTTCTGCTTGCTTGTCCCGAGCTTGTTGAGGGGCTGCCAGCTGCTGCCTGCCTGCTGTCTGCTGTTTTTATTAAATCTGCAATCTACAATCTCAAATCTAAAATCCCCTAATCCTCCATTTTCTCCTCAACTCTCCAGGCTCTTCTTGAATTGGCGGATCACAAATCGACCCAGATTGGAAAGATCTGTCTTTCTTAGGTGGCCGTCCAGATTAACGAGAGGAATTTCAGCCCTGGCCATAGCTCGATGACCACCGGCACTTCCCAACCTGCCAAAGGCTTTGATCGCCTTGGTGCCAGCGTTTTTCCTGAATCCATCATTTCGTATGATTACCACCAGGTTCTTGTTGTAAACACCCGAGACGACAGTCCAGCCAACTTCGTGGCATCTCATAAAGAAGTCGGCAAGGAGTACCAGAATATCTGGAGAATGGACATGGTCGAGGTGGGAAAAAATCTTGCCCTTGATGATGCGCTTGCTTTCCAAGGCCTGCTGAAAATACTTGAGGTCTCTGACTCCCATGTCGGATATTTCAATCTTACGGAGCAGATTCATGTTGGCAAGTGAAAAGAGGTAATGGAAGGCCTTGACATCGTATTCAAAGGCATGTAGCTCAAAATTGTGGGTGTCCGCACGAATGGCGTAGAGAAGGGCAGTGGCCAAACTTTTGGAAGGACGAATTTTGGCCGAGCGCAAGTACTCGGTCATCATAGTGGCGGTAGCTCCGTAGCTGGGCCGGATGTCTACAAACGGGGCGTCGACTGCCATTGTAATGGGATGGTGATCAATGACGGCATCGTAGTGAAAGTCGCAGAAAGCCTCATGATGGTGAGGTTGACTATCCACCAGAAGGGTTTTGGAAAAATTTTGGGTATCAATCTGCTGTAGTTTGACCAGAGGGATTTTGAGAAGCCGCACCATGGTGACATTGTCAAATCGGACGATGTCGTTGAAGTGGGCGATGGTGACTGATTGAACCCTGTGCCACAGTAAACGCTTGAGAGCCATGGCCGATGCCATGGCGTCTGGATCGGCATCAATGGTTATCAAGACGTTGTCTTTGACTTCGAAGAGGTTAAGCAGTTTTTGAAGGTTTTCACTGATGGATCGAGGTCTTGCAGAGCGGTGGCGGCGGTTGGTGGATGACATTTCGGTATCTCACTACTTTTTTACTAGAGATATCCACAGTTTGGCAATTCTGCAAAAACTCCCACCAAAGTGCCACAACCAACAGCCAAGGTCAAGACCATTTTACATGACACTTTCATTATCTAATTATGCTCTGCGTCATAAAGCTACGCTGTCATTCATCTTACGACCCAATGACGGGCGTAAGCCCAAGTGACTTAATGACGGCGAAGCCAAATGACACTTTCTGCCTGCCTGTCCCGCGCTTGTCGCGGGGCTGCTGGTTGCCAGCTGCCACCTGGTCCTAGCCCGCCTATTTCCTGAATGGCCTACTGCGACAGCGGATATGATCTTCCCCCCGGGCGTCCTCGGACCTCAAACCCTGCGACGTACTGTTCAAGTACGCCTGGGGTCCGAGTTCCTGCGGTTGCCCGGTTGCAAGCACATCTTCACTGTCTCGTGACGTCAATTCATGAAATATGCGGGCTTGGGCTTTGCGGTTGACTCCATAGGGGGCATCTGCTATGTTCTCGTCGATTTTAGAAAAATTTGATTTTATTGGAAAAACAAAGGCTAGGATGGCTTTTCCCGAGCAAAATGTGAAATAGTCAAGAAGCAATGGAAACCCACCTGGATCTTTATCTCGACTATCTTACTGTAGAGAAGGGTCTTGCCGCCAATACCCGAGCCTCCTACAGCGCCGATCTGCTTAAGTTTCTGAGTTACCTTAAAGATCACGGGATAGATAACTGGAGCCAGGTCCGGTTCCCCGAGATCATCGCTTTCCTTTCCCAGGCCCAGGAGCAGGGCTTGGCTCCCAGGAGCAGGGCAAGACTACTTTCGGCGATGCGCGGCTTTTTTAAATTTATGGTACGCGACAGCCACCTGAAAAAGAGTCCAGTGGCGAAGCTGACATCGCCCCGACTCCGGCACCAGCTTCCGACTGTGCTCAGTGTTGCAGAGGTGGAGCGGCTGCTGGCGCAGCCAAATCCCGATCTTCCTTTGGGCCAGAGAGACGCTGCCATGCTAGAGCTTCTCTATGGCACTGGGTTGCGAGTCACCGAATTGATCACACTTACCGTTGGGCGCGTCAACCTGGAGGTGGGTTTTCTGGTTGCACATGGCAAAGGGTCCAAAGAACGCATTGTACCAATGGGAGAGGCAGCCACTGAGGCGGTGCGAAGCTACACATTGGGGTCACGGCCACGTTTGCTGAAGGGTAGGGTGAGTGAGATTCTTTTTGTCAGCAATCGAGGGGCTGCCATGACCAGGCAAGGCTTCTGGAAGTTGCTGAAGAAATATGGGCGTCAAGCAGGAATGCAAAAACCACTCACTCCGCACACCTTGCGACACTCGTTCGCTACACATCTCCTCGAAGGTGGGGCAGACTTGCGCTCGGTGCAGATGATGCTGGGCCATGCCGACATAAGCACTACACAGATATATACACATGTTGCGCGGGAGAGGCTCAGGGAGGTGCATAAGAAATACCATCCAAGGGCATAAGGAAGGAATAGACGCGGCGACACGGAGAGACGGTGACATTTCGGATTTCGGATTTCGGATTTCGGATTGCGGAATTGAGGAATTTAGGGGTTTGAGATGTTTGATGCTCGGTAAAGATTTGCCGCTTTCTGCTGACTCCTGGCTCCTGGTTTCTTTGATTGTGGATTTTTTGCTGATCGCTGACAGCTGACTTCTGACAGCTAAATACGTCTGGCCAAACCGGCTAAACAGACATTGGACAGCGGACAGAGTAAGTAAACAATAAGAGCTGAACTATTGGAAATCATCACCACCCATATAAACGCAGATTTTGACGCCATGGCATCCATGATTGCCGCAAAGAAGCTCTATCCAGAGGCGGTGATGGTATTTCCTGGATCCCAGGAACACAACCTTAGAGAATTTCTGGTTGAGTCCACCTTCTACTTTTTCAATTTTGCCAAAATTAAAGATCTGGATTTTGCCAATATTCAACGCCTCATCCTGGTGGATACAAGACAGGCGGGCCGTATAGGCAGATTCGAGAGCCTGGCAAGAGAAACAGAAGTGGATATTCACATCTACGACCATCATCCTGCTTCTGAAGATGATCTCTCTGGCTCCCGTGAGGTAATAAGACAAGTCGGTGCTACCGTCACCATCCTCACCGAGATTATCAGGGAGCGTGGCGTTGAGCTTACCCCCGACGAGGCCACCATCCTTGCCCTGGGTATCTACGAGGATACCGGCTCATTCACTTTTTCATCTACCACCCCAGAGGACTACCAAGCAGCTAGATTCCTCCTTGAGCAGGGAGCCAATTTGAATATGGTGGCCGATATGCTCACGCGTGAGTTAACCGCAGAACAGATTTCGCTGTTAAATGATTTGATCCATTCGGCCACTACTCACACCATCAACACTATCCCCATTTGCATTGCCCGGGCCTCTGCTGATAGGTACATAGGGGATTTTGCCCTGTTAGCCCATAAACTCATGGACATGGAAAACCTCAATGTGCTATTTGCCCTTGCCCGGATGGAAGACAGGATTTACCTGGTGGCGCGCAGCCGCTTGCCTGAAGTGAACGTAGGGGAGATTGCAGCAGTTTTTGGAGGGGGAGGTCATTCCAGTGCTGCCTCGGCCACCGTCAAAGACCTTACCATGATCCAGGTCGAGGAGGAGCTTTTCCGGATTCTCCAAAGTTGGATTAATCCTGGGCGTCAGGCTAGAAACCTGATGTCCTCGCCGGTCATATCGGTGCCACCGGAGCGTAATCTGCATGAGGCCGCTGACCTGCTCACGCGTTACAACATCAACGCCGCACCGGTGGTAGACGGGGAGCGTTTGGTGGGTATACTCTCGCGCCAGATGATTGACAAGGGGATATATCACGGTCTCGAAGAAGTAGACGTTCGTGATTTTATGAGCACCGAATTCAGTAGCGTCACGCCGGATGCGTCTCTGATCGAGATTCAAGAGCACCTCGTGGACCGGCAGCAACGTTTGCTTCCCATAGTTGAAGGTGAGAAGGTGATCGGAGTTATCACCCGCAAGGATCTGCTTAACGTGCTGCTTAACGACCCCAGTCGCATTCCCACCTATCTGTACGAGCCGGTGCACACAACGAGGAACAAGCGCCGCAAGAATGTCTCGAACATCATGGCAGAACAGTTGCCCCGGCCGGTCAATGAGCTGCTGCAAGCAGCTGGAAGGGTGGCAGAAAAGCGCAACTATAAAGCGTATGCTGTTGGGGGTTTTATCCGCGATCTGGTGTTACGGCGGCCCAACCTGGACATTGACATTGTTGTTGAGGGTGATGGAATTGAATTTGCCAAAGATTTTGCCGAGATCTATGGGGCTCGAGTGAGGGCCTACAAAAAGTTCGGCACTGCGGTGATAATTTTCCCTGATGGCTTCAAGATTGATGTGGCCACCGCGCGGCTGGAATATTATGAGTATCCGGCAGCACTGCCTACAGTTGAGCTTAGTTCCTTGAAACTGGATCTATATAGGCGCGATTTCACCATGAATACTCTGGCGGTGGAGCTGAGTCCAGCAAGATTTGGCCAGTTAATTGACTATTTTGGCACCCAGAGAGACTTCAAAGACAAAGCCATTCGGGTGCTCCACAATTACAGCTTCGTGGAGGATCCTACCCGGGTGTTTCGGGCCATTCGATACGAACAGCGATTGGGCTTTCGTATTGGCAAACACACTTCCAACCTTATTGTGAACGCAGTCAAGATGAATCTTCTGGTCCATCTGAGTGGCAGGCGGCTGACAAACGAACTGAAACTGATCCTGAGCGAGGAGAATCCGGCTCCAGCGATAAAACGAATGCACGAGTATGACCTGCTGCCTTTCCTTCATTCTGATATTATCTATAGCCCTCCAATGGCAAGGCTCCTGGAAGAGATCCGTTCAGTACTGGCCTGGTTCAATCTCAGCTTCATAGGAAATGGCTGTGATCGCTGGCTCGTCTACCTTCTGGCTCTAGTTGACCCATTGAGCTCCGAAGGACTTGAAGAATTTTGCAGCAGAATGGAATTTCCACCACGTATCAGCAGTTGGCTGGTGGAAGGCAGAGCAAAGGCCATCTCCGTTGCTCAGGGGTTTTACAGGAATCAGGATCTGAAACCGAGTGATATCTATCATCTGCTAGAAGCTCTTAATCAAGAGTGGCTTCTCTTTATAATGGCCAAGACCGAACAGGAAGAGACGCGGCGTGCTATCAGTCTCTATTTCCGCAATCTTAAAGAAGTGCGTCCTGAGCTGCGTGGAAGAGATTTGAAAGATATGGGAATTACCCCTGGACCCATTTACCGAGAGATACTGGACGGACTTCTGGACGGCCGACTCAATGGTGAGTTGAGCAGCAGAGAGGAAGAAGTGGAGTTTGTTCGGAAGCGTTTCATGGAGGCAAGTAATTAGGTGAGGATTTCGGATTGGCGAAGGCATAGGGCAAGACCAAACGACGCGGGGAAACGGAAGTTGCTGGAAATTACAAATCACAATGACTAAGGTTTCAGTGTTCAGCTTTTTTGTTTTTCTTCCCTGACACCTGACACCCGACACCTGAAACCCTTAGATTTGGTGCTTGGGATTTGGTATTTCGGATTTCAGATTACGGGATTTGGGGATTACGGACTTTAGACTACGTGGGATAAGAGTTACTAGCTATGCAGCAAGATTATGAGGTCAAATTAGAAATCTTCGAGGGTCCAATGGATCTGTTGCTCCACCTTATCAGGAAAAATAAGGTGGATATCTATGATATTCCCATAGCTCTTATTATGGATCAGTATCTGGCCTATCTTGGCATGATGAGGAGCCTTAATATAGATGTGGCTGGGGAGTTCTTGGAAATAGCTGCCACCCTGGCTTATATCAAGTCTCGACTGCTGGTCCCCCGGATTGGTTCGGATGAGGACGAACAGGACGAAGACCCGCGCCTGGAGTTGGTGCGGCCGTTGCTGGAATATGCCAAGATAAGAGAGGCTGCCCAGACTCTAGCTGACAGTTTGCAGTTGGGACGGGACGTCTATGTGAGAAACATTCCAACCGAAGAGCTGTGGGACCTGGAAAGTGGTGAGGAGATTGCCGAGGTTGGTCTTTTTGAGCTGGTGAGTGCCCTCCATGAGGTGCTGAAGAAGGCGGAACCCGACGAGGTCATGGAAATGAGCGCCGAAACTATGCGCCTTAAAGACAGGATTAATCAACTAATGGAGATTTTGGCAGGGGTGAGCAGCATAACCTTTCATGAACTCTTTGCGGGGCAGGCACGAAAAGCAGAGATAATTCTCACTTTTCTGGCCATCCTCGAAGTGGTGCGGTTGCAAATGGTCCGAGCCTTCCAGCACCAGCCGAGTGGGATCATTCGGCTCTATCTCGCGGTTGAGAATGGCATGGCGACCGGAGGCGAATAAGAAATGATAGGTGACGCCACACCCTAGGCGCGGAGATATGGACTATGAATCCAGTGCGGGCCATAATCGAAAGCCTTCTCTTCGTATCTGAGGTTCCGCTGAGTCTTGCAAAAATGAAGTCCCTCCTTTCCATGTACACCCACGTGGAGATTACCGAAGCCCTGGAGCAGTTGCGACAAGAATATGCTGGAGATGGGCATGGTTTTTCCCTGGCCGAGGTGGCGCAGGGGTATCAGTTTCGTAGCAAGCCCGAATATGGAGAGTGGATTCGCAAACTCAAAAGAATAACTCCCGCCAGGTTGAGCCAGCCAGCCCTGGAGACTCTGGCCATAATTGCTTACAAACAGCCGATTCTCCGTGCCGAAATTGAGAGTATTCGCGGCGTGGATGTGGGCGGTGTACTTCGGTCACTTCTGGAAAAAAAGCTGATCAAAATCCTGGGCCGCAAGAATGTTCCCGGGCGCCCCATCATCTACGGAACCACCCAAAGGTTTTTGGAGGTTTTCAGTCTGAAAGATATCTCTTCACTGCCTACTATGGAGGAAATTGGAGAGCTGACCGATTCTAGCACCACAGTCGGGGACGAGGAAGGAAGCGAGTGACGACCATTTCGGATTGCGGATTTGTCCTTCGGACTCCCACCCTTCGGGCGGGTTCTCGGTTTCGGATTGTGCACTTCTCACCATGACAAATGCTAATTGGTTGTTGCTAATAGCTGAATGATAGATGCAAGCTGAGAGGTTACAAAAAATTCTCTCTAAGGCTGGGATCACTTCCCGGCGTAAGGCAGAGGGTCTGATTCTTCAGGGGCGTGTATCCGTCAATGGGAAGGTAGTACGTGAACTTGGCACCAAAGCTGTTTTGGGTAGAGATGAAATTCGCGTGGATGGGAAAACCATTAAGCCCGAAACGGAAAGAATAGTGCTGGTACTTTTCAAGCCCAGGAGGTGTGTTACCACACTTCACGACCCTCAGGGTAGGCCTACAGTGGCCGATTTTGTTAACAAGTTTCCCATGCGACTGTATCCGGTGGGGCGACTTGATTACGACGCGGAAGGCTTGCTGCTGCTAACCAATGACGGAGAACTAGCTCACAGGCTCCAACATCCCCGTTACAAGGTACCCAAGACGTATCTTGTAAAGGTGCGTGGTCACCCCCCTGAAGAAGCTGTGGCAAGATTGCAACAAGGAGTCAACCTGGAGGATGGGGTTACTGCACCTGCAGAGTTGATTGTTATGGAGGATGACCAGAAGGCAACCTGGCTCTCTCTTACCTTGCGAGAGGGGCGAAAGCATCAGGTTAAGCGGATGTGCGCGGCTGTGGGGCATCCAGTGTTGAGATTGAGAAGAACCAAGGTGGGTCCCATTGAGCTAGATAATTTGCGACCAGGTGAGATTCGGCGACTCAAGTCACGTGAAGTGCGAAGCTTACGAGAAAAAGTCGGCCTGTAAAGGGATTTTAGATTGTAGATTTTAGATTGCAGATTGAAGCATGGAAATTACAAATCACAAAACCCAAATAACAAATGGTTCGACAAGCTCACCACCCTGAGCCTAGTCGAAGGGCAAATAACAATGACCAAAATTCAAAATTCTAAACCTTCATATCATATCAAAAAAGGAGAACCCCAAATATGTTTGGGTCTTTGATTATTGGAATTTGAGATTTATTTGTAATTTGGTGCTTGGGATTTGGGATTTTGGTTTGGGGATTTCGGATTGCGGATCGCGGATTTGAGATCCCACATCCCACATCTCACATCTCATTCCCGAATCCCTAACTTCCTAAATTCCTACACTATGCAAACGATGAGACGGAAAATTCCTATACGGCGACTGGAACAGGAAAGGCTTGCTGCTCTTCAGGCAAGAGAGCGGCGGCGAAGAATGTCAAGCAAGTTCAAATGGGCTGTTCTGCTCTTG
>JAUVTM010000261.1 GCA_030601545.1 Syntrophobacterales bacterium | reverse complement strand
TGACGAATTGCGACACAGTCTATTGAGGGGGGGAGGGGACATGTAGTTATCCTGCGGAGCTAAGTTAATAGGCGTTTTCGGATTTCTCTACACTGGAAATCTGGATCTATGTATCGATATCTTTAATTAAGCAGATTACTGGCAACAGGCTACTAATTTTACTAGCCTGTCTCTGCAAATGCCAAGTTTTCAAACCGGGTGTACTGGGTAAGAAAGGTGAGAGTGGTCTTCCCCGTGGGCCCGTTGCGCTGCTTGCTAATGATTACCTCGGCCCGCCCCTGATCAGGACTATCTGGGTGGTAAACTTCATCGCGATAAATAAAGGCTATGACATCAGCATCCTGTTCGATAGCACCGGATTCACGGAGATCTGCAAGCTGGGGCCGTTTGTCGTGCCGCTCCTCCACCTTTCGGTTGAGCTGGGAGAGGGCCACTACCGGCACATCAAGTTCTTTGGCCAGGGCCTTGAGCGAGCCGGAAATCTCCGATATCTCCTGCTCCCGCCGCTCTCTGCCATGAGTTCCCCGCATCAGCTGCAGGTAGTCCACAATAATGAGTCCCAAGTTTCGATCCCGCTTCAAGCGACGAGATTTGGCCCTAAGCTCCAGTGCAGAGATTGCTGGGGTGTCGTCTATAAAAATTGGTGCCTCGCTGATTGTCCCAGCTGCCCTGGTGAGACGTGGCCAATCCCGTTCGCTCAGAAATCCACTGCGCATCTTTAGGGAATCCACTCTGGCTTCAGAGCAAAGCAGCCTCATACCCAGTTGCGCCTTGTTCATCTCCAACGAAAAGACACCCACAGGTATATCGGCTTCAACAGCGGCGTTGCGGGCAATGTTGAGGGCAAGGGCAGTCTTTCCCATACTGGGGCGGCCAGCAATAATGATCAGATCGGCGGGCTGCAGACCAGAGGTAAGCCGGTCCAACTCTGTAAAACCGGTGGCAACACCAGTTACCATCTCCCGGCGGTCATAGAGCTGCTCGAGGGTCTTGATGCTTTGCTTGACGATCTCTTTGATGGGGGAAAATGATGGGTTGATGCGATCTTCACTGACTTGGAAAATGGCCTGCTCAGCCTTGTCCAGGAGAGCGTCTACCATTAGACTACTGTCAAAGCCAAGCGTCACTATCTCACTTGCCCGGCTGATAAGAGTGCGGACCATCGACTTCTCTTTGACGATCCTGGCATATTGGCTTGCATTGGTCGCAGAAGGAACCATGTCAACCAAGGAAGCCAGGTAACTTGCACCTCCCACTTGGTCCAGTTTTTTCTGGGATCTGAGAAGGTCAGTCAGCGTAACCAGGTCGCAGGGCTCGTTCCTCTCGAACAGCTCGACCACTGCTGCAAAGATGGTACGGTGAGCCGCCCGGTAAAACTCCTCACCCCTGAGCACCTCCAAAACGCTGGACAATACCTCATTGTCTAGAAGAATGCCGCCGATAACCGATTGTTCGGCCTCGATGTTGTGAGGAGGAACCTTCGTGGGTTCGCCACCCTGCTCGTTCATGGCCTCACTGGTCCTTCTAGCCCGAATATTTCACGAATCCGCCTAAGGCGGACCTTGGATATGACTGTCCTACTCTTCCTTTACGACCTGGACAGTAAGCTCGGCTGTAACATCAGCATGAACCATAACAGGAACCTGGAATTCACCCAAGCTCTTAATAGGTTCATCTAGCTTAATCAACTTGCGTTCAATCTCTACACCCGCCTCTTCCAGGGCCTGGGATATATCACTGACTGAGACAGAACCGTAGATTTTGTCCTCGCCCACAACCTTGCGGGCGAGGGTAAGGGTCAAGCCTCTGAATTTTTCGGCAAAACTCTCAGCATCTTTGCGGACCAACTCTGCCTTTCGCTGGATCAACTGTCTCTGGTGCTCAAGCCCCTTAAGATTCTTGCTAGTGGCCAGCACGGCTTTTCCCTGAGGTATAAGGTAGTTGCGACCATAGCCAGGGGCCACCTGGACTGTCTCACCCATTCTACCGAGCTTGGCAATATCTTCTTTCAGTATGACTTCCATTGAAAAAACCTCCGTGCCAGGATGACCAGGATTATCGGGCCCCAGAAAACCGAATGGTTGACGAAACGACTTTGAGCAACCTAAGTGGCTGGGTCCGACTCTCAGCGGTCACTGGAGCGCTTCGAAGCTAGCTCAAAAACTGTATTGGACGAAACGAACGCGATGATTGAGTTGACTGCGAACAAAACCAAGTCTAACTGCAAGAACTTTACAGAATCAGAAGTTACTCCACTAGTGCGGCTGAATGGTCGTGTATGGCATCAAGGCAATGTGCCTGGCTCTTTTTACAGCCATGGTTACTCGCCTCTGGTGTCGGGCACAGTTGCCAGAAATCCGCCGGGGTATTATTTTTCCTCGCTCTGTAATAAAGTATTTCAGTTGTTTTGAATCCTTATAATCAATTTTCAGCTTTGAGTCTGCACAGAATCGACAAACCTTCCGCCGTGGGAATGCCCGCCCTCTTCTCCTGTTAAACACTGCTTACTCCTTCCTGATTTGAGCTGCTGACTCCTGACGATTTGTCTTCTTCGCTTTCCTCAGCCTCGGGAGGCTGAGCTTCTTCTTCGGGGGTCTCAACTGATTCCGTTTCCTCTGGAGGCTCGGACTTTTCTGGCTCAATGCTCTCGAGATCTACCTGATCCGCAAGTTTCACCGTCAGGTACTTCAAGACCCGATCGTCAAGCCTCATGTTTCGTTCAAGCTCAGAGACGATATCCGCTGAGCCCACATAATCCATCAACACATAGTAGCCCTTATTCTGTTTCTTGACACTATAGGCCAGTTTCTTCCTGCCCTGCTCGTCGTAAGAGGTCACAATGCCGTTCATACCAGTGACCACACCTTTAATCTTGGTGGCGACGGCTTTGAGGTCTTCTTCGGAACTGTCGGGAGTGACAATAAAGAGTATCTCGTAATGACGCATACCAGGCTCCTTTCGGGTTCAATAGCCCCGGCCCTCACACCGGAGCAAGGAGTTAGACGTGATCGATAAAGATTAGTTTGCTAGATAAGCCGAAAATAGCTATCACATGGGCGGTCTAGAGTCAAGCAC
>JAUVTM010000163.1 GCA_030601545.1 Syntrophobacterales bacterium | reverse complement strand
TATGGGAAGCCGGGGACTGGGGAGAATCAAAGGTCTCTTGCTGGGAAGCGTATCAAACAAGGTCTGTCACCTGACCGATTCTACGTGTATCACGGTAAAGTAGCTATCAGTAGAGCGCACCTTCGAAAGAAGGAAACAAATCCAGATAAGCGCGTCTACCTCCCGAGCGCGAAAAAATATTTTCCCGTCATTAAAACTGTATGATATATCTACAGATGCCAGCATGTGCTTCAGAGCTGACTGCATGATCCTTCACTCTTCCATCGGGCAAATCTTGTCAAGACTGTCAAATTAATTGTTCAAAATGTGGCGATTCAACACAGTATATGCAAGTCTGAAAATGCCGAACGTGCACCAGTACTCCAAAAAAAACGTCCAGGACTTCCTGTTTAAAATACCATGATCTCAACCGATAACCCTCCAAGACTCAGTCGAATAAGCTTTAACTCAAATGTTTGAAAAGTGCCAGTCCCCCAGCAAGATGAGGGGCGCAAGCAACGGAAAATACCATTCGTGCCTTAATGACACCCTTCAGACTGATTCCATAATAAAACTTCAACCCTTCCGCTACTAAGCCCATAAAGCCTAGAACAACCCCATATCCACATAGACCCTCTCGTCCTTGGGGAATGGATCATTTTTAGTCCAACCTTCTTCCTTTAGATCGCTGATGATGTGTTGCCTGGCAACTTCCCCGGCCTCTTCCCCAAAAAGCTCAACCGCCTTGTTTATTCCTTCTTCATGATGCCGTAGCTTTCTATGACGCATTCCATACTTTTCCGTTCCCATGAATTCATCAAGCCATTTATGAACTTCCTCGTATGGCCTCCCAAAGAGCTTAATCGACTCCTGGCAATGTTCTTCAAACGTAGACATGGCCTTTCCCTCCTTTCAAGTTTACGATTTAAGGACAGATATAAGGTAGGGGAAGCCGAGAATACAAACTTTGAAATTCTTTTGTATCCTTGGCTTGGGTGGGCCTCGTTACCATGGGTTAAACGGGCCGTGAGTTTGGCCAAGTGAGGAAGATGTCCCACAATTATGATCTCCCCATCTGGCTGGAGTTCAATTGCCATGATTTCGGCAGTTTCCTGGGGCCATGTCTTACCAGACGTTCATGATCGGTCCCTTCGTTGATTGACACATAGCCTGGGCACCCATCCCCCACGATCGAACATAAAAAGTAACAAAGGCGTCTTTCGCCGTCAATGAAATTTCTCTTGGTAACGTTATTGTGAGCCGGCGTAGTTTTTGTAAACACATCGGCTCCAAAAAAATCAAGATTTTTGTTTGACAAATTCTGAGCATATTTCTATATTTTTTTCTCAATAAAATCCGGATTGGAGAATACACTGTGAAAAACCTATTTTCCCCATATGCGATTAAAGGCTGCAAACTCAAAAACAGAATTGTAATGCCAAGCATTGCATCTTTTCTGATAGAAGACGATGGGTCCATAACTGACAAGACTGTGGAACATTATAGACGGAGGGCTGCCGGAGGACCAGCTATGGTCATCATGGAGGCCTGTGCTGTTTCACCGGAGGGTGTTGTTGCCGCTCATCAAGCCAGGATTTATGACGATCGATTCACGGAGGGGCTCTCCAAAATTGCCATGGCAATGAAGGCGGAAGGCGCGGTCCCTGCCGTTCAAATCCATCACGGGGGCAGGCAAACATCGGCCAGAGTGATAGGGCAAAAACCTGTGGCACCCTCTCCTCTACCCTGCCCTGTCATCCGTGGTGATGTGGAACCCCTTACCATTGAGGCCATTCATAAATTGGTTAAAAAATTTGGCGATGCTGCAGACAGGGCGGTCGAGGCAGGGTTTGAATTGATAGAAATCCACGGGGCTCACGGGTATTTGGTCAACCAGTTTCTTTCTAGGTTCTCCAATATCCGTAATGACGAATATGGTGGTGACATCCTGGGAAGAACCCGATTTGCATCGGAGATCGTTCGTGAAATAAAGGATCGGGTTGGAAAGGACTACCCCTTGTCTTTTAAAATCAGTGCCGAGGAATTTGTAGAGAATGGCCTCACTATTGATGAGAGCATTGAGATCCTGAAAATTATTATGGATGACGGAGTGGACGTCATCCAGGTATCAGCCGGTAATGATGCTACACCCGAATGGATCTGTCAGCCCATGCTTATGGAAAAGGCCTGTCTGGCTAACTTGGCTCAAGAAGTCAAAGAAGCCCTAGACGTCCCTGTAATGGCTGTGGGAAGAATTAATGACCCCTTCATTGCCAACGAAATCATAGAAAAACAAAAAGCGGACCTGGTCTGTATTGGCAGGGGACTCCTGGCAGATCCTGAGTTGCCCCTTAAAGCCAAGAAGGGTCAGTTCGACGATATACGGGTCTGTATAGCCTGTAACACTTGTATGGAATCTATTTTCCGAAAAGGGCGTATTGAATGTCTCGTCAACCCTTCTCTCGGCAGGGAAAGGGAAATGGCATTCCACCCCACCCAAAACCCGAAAAAGGTCATGGTGATCGGAGGCGGTCCAGGCGGACTAAATGTGGCTTGGGTTGCGGCCAAGAGGGGACATGATGTGTCACTTTTTGAAAAACAGGGAATCCCTGGCGGGTGCCTTATCCTGGGAAGCGTTACCAGTTACAAAAAGGAATTGCTGAATTTGATCAAATTCCAAAAAAGGCAAGCCGAAAAATTTGGGGTCAATTGCCACTTCAATCAGGAGGCAACTGTAGGCACTGTCCAAACCCTCGATCCAGATGTGGTGATTCTGGCAACCGGATCTGTACCCACCCTTCCTCCTGTTGAGGGGATTGATAAAAAGATGGTTGTCCTTTTTACGCAAGTATTGACTGGTGAGGACAAAATTCAAAAAAAGGTGGTTGTGGTAGGTGGGGGAGCAACGGGGTTGGAGGTCGCACTTCATCTTATGGAAGGTGGAAGCAGTGTGACAATCGTCGAAATGCTCCCAAAGGTTGGAAAAGGGATCGAAAGCACGACAAGAAAACTCCTCTTGAAAAAGCTGAAAGAAAACAATGTAGAACTCATGGTGAATTGCCGACTTTTGCGTGTTGAAGACACCAGGGTGGCTGTTTTAGACAACGGTGGTAGAGAGGTATTTTTGGAAGCGGAGTTGGTAGTTATTGCCACTGGATTGCACCCGGATGGCTCGCTTTTTGACCAAATCAAATCCCTGGGATATGAAGTCCATCAGATTGGAGACTGCCTCGAACCAAGAAGCGCCAAGGCCGCCATCTATGATGGGGCGGTATTGGGACGTTCTATCTAGCTTTCTCTTTCTAAACTGCCCAAGTGGTTATCACCCCTTTTTCATCTTGGCTGGAAGGCCAGCAAGCCCGCATATTTGCAAAAGGGACGAATAACCCCCGGGCTTTTCTGAAGTCAATGCAGGTGTATGAGGCTATGATGCGCATTACCAAAGAGGACAATGCATTGGCACGACAGATGGCGGAAGAATTAATCGCTCTGTATCCTGAATATTATAGGGTATACCAGATGCTGGCTTGGGCGTACCTGTTTGAGGTTTGAAGCCTACTCCTACAAATCGGCTTCGAGGGGCCAAACCCTCATCTCTTGCTCAGTTACGCGCACTCTATATAGAATGCGTTCGTGGCGCACTTACTTGCATTAACCAAGTGTCTCAAATCCTTTGAAAATAGCCAACAATTGGTTTTGCAGTCATCTGTTCTTAAGCCTTTTGAAATTCCAGAAGTATATGGTAAACTTGAATGCCTTGGTGAAGGTTCACCTGGGCTTACGATGTGCACAATCTGTGTCCCGTGCAATTAGCCCGCCATATTTGTAGATCCAGTCAAGGAGGCAGGGCTTCAGATTCCGATCATACAGGTGCAATAGAAATCCAGTCAGCGCTATGGCCGTTTCCCACGGCCTGTTGTATCGCCGCCGGCCGTCGTGCAGCAGGATTATGTCACCCCTCTGAACAAAGCGTAGTCTCCTGCCAATCCTCACAGCCCCTCCCCAGGGGCCCCAATCCACTGCGCTCAAGCTCCACATGACCACCGTCTGCCCTAGTTCCCGTGCCTGATCCATCATGGAGCGGCGAAGACGACCGTGTGGAGGGCGGAAGTATCGGGGCGAGTGCCCCAGGATATCGGCAAGGGCGGCGCTTGCAGAAGATACCTCCTGTCGTGCAACCCTCGATGAAATGGTCCAGGGGTGGCAGTGACTCCAGGTATGATTCGCCACCTCATGCCCTTCTTGAGCTATCCGGCGCACCAACGAGGGGAAGCGGGTGGCGTCTTCACCCACAAGAAAAAAGGTTGCATACGCACTTGCTTGCGCCAGGATATCAAGGATTCGGGGGGTAAAGCAGGGGTCAGGCCCGTCGTCGAAGGTCAGGAACACATGCCCGGCCTCATCCGGACCGCGGTACACCCTATCTCTGTCTATGACAGGTCCCTGGCGAATCATGAATTATCCTCTGAACTGTCCCTGCCAAAGTGCTTAATGAGCTGCCGCCGCGTCAACCAAAACACGTGGGGCCTTATTGGCCTAGTCTTCCAGGATTCGTCCCCCCCAGCAAAGGCATACAAGAGCAGGCGGAAGTGCAATCGAAGAAGACCCACCCTTGGCCCCTCGGCCAAGGCCTCCACCTGGAAACCAATGCGTTTACCGCGGGGCCGGAACCAGTTAATTCCCCGATAAACAGGGATCTTCCTTAGCCACGAGTCAACCTGGGCCTCTGCCGCTAAGGCCTCCAGGGAGGCCAGTAATAGCCTGCTGAATGCGAGGGCCACTCTCTGGCCGGCCCCATCCGTTTCGTACAGATCAGCAATGAGCGAATTATTGACATGTAACGTGCCGACCGAATCCCCTGGACGTAGGCCAGTCTGGTCGGCAAAAACCCTGGCAGGGCCGCGATAACGCTCACAGCCCACGTACAACAAAGATCCCACCGCCCGCAATCGAAAGACCAGGCGGTATAACCTGTCATACAGGCTGAAACCGCCCTTGACGACTCCTCGA
>JAUVTM010000170.1 GCA_030601545.1 Syntrophobacterales bacterium | reverse complement strand
CGAAATTCTTCAACTTGTAATAGATAATTCCCAGATTGTTGTAGCTGCGATAAAAGCGGGGGTTGATGCTGATAGCCTTCTCGTAGGACCTGGCAGCCATTTTCAGATTGCCCTGCTTTTCGTAGCAAACCCCAATATTATTGTAAACTTCAGCGCTCATGGGCTCATATTTGATCACCTTCCGGTAAGCCTGAATAGCCTCTTGCCACTTCATAGCTCTTTGGTAGCCTACCGCCTGCCGATACAAATAACCGGCTTCAGCTGTTGTCTCCGCACGCAAGTCCACCACGCCGGTCTTTTTGGTGTTGAGGGGATGTCCATGTTTTATTCCTGCAATCCGCACCGGCTCTGGCTTCTTGGTTGCGGCTGCCGAAGTTATCTCCTCAGCCTTTTCTTTGTCCACGGGCGGGGCTTTGGGATGGCGACTTTCCCCAGTGGCAACCTGTTTGTCGTGAACTTCAATCTGCTCTGCCGATTTGACACTTACCAGGCCGACTTTGATCTTGCTGCTGGGCTGCCGCGGCTGTTCTTCAGCCTTGGGCGATGCCTCTCGTGGTTCAATGGCAGCTTTAGTGGCTGCTGGCTCAACCTTTTCTTCTTCCACGGAGGGGACTTTGGGTTGGCGACTCTCCCCGGTGGAAACCGGCTCCTGTTGAATGGCAACCTGCACCACTTTCGGCTTCACCGGAGTGCGCTGGTCTTCGCCTCCATCACGAGATGGCGGAGCTTCTGAAGCGTCAGCCCTACGTAGGGGTTTTGCCGGCGGTGTAATCTTGTCAAAGATCACCTTCTGTGGAGACGCGGTCACAGCTTCGGCAGGTGTCCTCTCTCCGGCTCGCCACTGGATCACACCGTAGACAACCACACCAATAACAGCTCCGGCCAGCAGGATCGTTAAGCCCAAAAGGAGTAGCCGCCGCTTTTTGTGCTGATCCTCTTGCCCTGCAAGTCTCCGCGGCAACACCGGCGGTTGCTTGCGCCCCGCCCGCTGCTCAGCCACTCTCTTCAAAGAGTCGGAAATGAGGCTCACCGCTAACCTCCTTCAGAGGAAATTGTTCAAATCGTTCAAACCGTTCAAGTCGATCTATCGTCCGGCTTCGCCGGATTCGTTCAAGCCGTAGGGCGGGTCACCGTACCCGCCATAAAGTATCCCATTATTGAATTCCCGTTTCCAGCCGGTACAGAGACCGGCCCTACGAATCATAGTTCTCTTTAAAGCCGTTGAAGTCGTTAAAACCGTTAAAATTGCAAAGCAATCATTTCTGTTTTTAAATTCGAAATCCGCAATCCGCAATCCGAAATTCTGACCTCTGCCCTCTGTTCCCTGGTGGCTCCGCGGTTTAATCCTTTTTAGCCCCCTGATCTTTCGCACTCTCCTTGTGCGTTGCAATTTGCCGAGCCCGGTGGAATTCCCTCCGTTGACTCAGCTGGCGAGCCATGGCCTGCGCCACACTTTTATTATTGAATTTTCCCACCAGCACCCTGTACCAGATCCCCATTTCACCCAGATCGATCCAGGCCACCCAGGCATCGAAACCGCGCTTTTGCAGCTCCCGCATTCTTGCCGCAGCTACTTCCGGATCTTTAAACGACTCTACTTGTACGGTGTACACATAGGGCGGCTTCAGCACGTATTGCGGGAATCTTTCCTTCTTTGTGCCGCTCTCAACTTTAGCTGCCGAATACTGCCCCGTTTTCTTTGCTTTGGCTTTGCCTTCAGCTTCCCTGATAGAACGCGGTTTCACCGTGGCATCGACCGACAGACCCTGCAACGATTCCTCCCGGTCTCGGCGCGAGGCCGAAGCAAAGCCCCTGGTCTCTGCTCGGGCCTGATTTCGCAGTACAGCCGGCTCTGGTGGTGGAATCACATCCCGGATGAATCGGCGTGAGTAATTGACGGGGGCAAAAGTCTCTTGAGTCAAAGCCTTTTTCACGTAACGCTTCAACGTCTTCCGAGCGGCCGGGACCAGCAGCAGTGCAGTTCCCATGAGCACCAGAAGAAACGCAACAGAGGCATGCCGCCATTTTCGGCCAAACCATAGGAATGCCCTGCGACGACTGCTCGGAAATCTGCCGCTTAGACTCTGCCGTCCTTCCAGGACATGGACACGTCTTATCTTCCGGCTTTCCTTTAGATAGGCGGCCAGCAGGGAGCGCTCGGCAATGATATTGATGAGTCGAGGCACTCCTCTGGAAAAACGGTAGATCTCTCTATACGCCCCCTTCTCGAAGGAAGTGCTCCCCGCAGCTCTTGCCATGTTCAGGCGATGTTGCAGATACCTTCTTGCCTCCTCTCTGTCCAGCGGCCTGAGGTGGTAGCGGAGCGAGATACGCTGCTGCAAGTGACGCAGTTCAGACTTTTCCAGCCTGGCCGGCAGTTCCTCGCTCCCCGCCAGGATAATCTGAATCAGCTTTTCTTTGTCGGTCTCTAAATTGGAAAGCAGCCTAACCTGCTCCAAGCACCTGGTAGAGAGATGTTGCGCCTCATCGATGATCAGCACCGCTGTCTTGCCGGCAGCCAGTGTCTTCAGAAGAAAACGATTGAGCACATCCAGCAACTCTTTTCTGGTGGCCCCCGTAGCCGGCAATCCAAAGTCCTCCAGAATGGCTTTGAGCAGCTCCGTTTCGTTGAGCAGGGGATTGAGGATAAGGGCGGTGGTAACCTCGCGGGGGTCAAGTCGCTCCATTAGTGCCCGGCACAGTGTGGTCTTACCAGTGCCGGTATCGCCGCTGATGAGTACAAAGCCCTCTTTCTGGTGAATGCCGTAGAGAAGATGGTCCAGGGCCTCCCGGTGCTTCTCACTGAAAAAGAGAAACTTGGGGTCAGGGGTCAACCCGAAAGGTTTTTCCCGGAGGCTAAAAAATTCGAGATACATAATCCTATCTCAGGGCTTAAAATAGTCTATCGGTATACCATTTTGCTGGTAGAGCAAATCCAACCGTCTGAGATCTTCGCTCCTTATCTCTTCGATCCGTTTGCCGGTAAGCACCGTAGGGGTGATCAAGATTACCAGCTCTGTTTTTTCAGACTTTTCCTGTCTAAAGCCAAACAGGTACTGCAGGCCCGGCAAGTTCGTCAGGCAAGGCAGTCCGATCCGCTCGGTTTGCTCCGTTTCCTGTATGAGCCCGGCAATGATGATGGTCTGCCCGTCTCGCACCCTCACCACCGTGTCAGTCTCTCGAATGCGAAGCAAGGGAAACTCTGTTCCATCAGGAGCTGTCACCCTAGCGAACTCAGCAGTTATGCTGGGGTGAATGTTCATGGTAATCATCCCATCCGGACCGATCTGTGGGGTTACGTCCAATATGACACCCACGTCAATGGTGTTAGGCGTAAAGGATTGCAAGGTACTGACGTCTCCCTGGCTTATCTCAGATGTGAAGTACACATCCTGTCTGGCTATTTTGACAATGGCCGTCTGGTTGTTGAGAGTGGCCACCTTGGGACTGGCCAGCGCTTTAACCTTCCCTTGCGTCTCCAAGGCTTCCACTAAATCTGCGAGAACAAATTCCGCTCCACTCAGAGACAGAGGGGCACCGAGAATTCCCAGGACACCGGTGGCACTGCTCCCTCCGGAAAGATCCCATTCAAGTGCCAAGGTGGAAATGTCCAAATTCAACAGCTGCCGTTGGATATTGTCCCAGCGGATGCCGGCCCGAAATTCATTGAACAGAGTAACTTCCAAAAACCTTGCCTCAATGTACACCTGGCGCTGGCTTGAAGCCTCCATCTGCTCCAGAAACCTGGCCGCCTCACGTAGCTTATCCGGGTAGTCGCGCATCTGAATGATGCCGGTCATCCGACTGATTATCAGCTTCTTGCCATCTTTGCTGGACATGCTGGAGACCACTCCTGCCTGCCGGGCCCTCAATACTGCCGCCGGTCTCTCCTCAACGAAGATGATAGCGGTCAGCCCTTCCTGGATCTCGGCCCAGAAGTCTGTTTGGTCAGAGCCTTGGATACGGGTCTCACTGGCGCTGATCTGTTCACCGCCGGCCCCGGAGCCATGAGTTGCCACGATAGTCTTTTCACCCTTGCGAGTGGTACTTATGTAATTGACTGAAAAAATGCGCGTCTCCATCACCGGCTTGGAGATGAGGATGAGACGCCCTTTCCTGCGAAAGCTATAGTCCAGTTGGGTGAGGAGAGCGTCCAGGGCCTGTTCCAGGGTTACCCGGTTAAGATTCACAGTCACGGTGCCAGTTACCTCTGGGGCCACCACCAGGTTCTCTCCGCTATCCTGAGCGAGGGCCAAAAGCACGTCCTGAAGTTGCCCATCCCGCACTCTGAGCGAGTACAGTTTACCCGGACTGCCAATGGCTAACCGCGCCGGCTCCTCTTCCTGGAATTGAGGAACAGTGAGTTCCTCAAGCGAGGCTTCCGGGGCCGGAAACGTTTCTGGAGGTATCTCAGGAGCTGGTTCAGGTTTGTTTGCACACCCCAGTGCGAGAGACAACAGGGCGAAAGCCGCAATCGCTACAAATCCTTTTATCCAGACCTTCCGGCTAAACATTTTGCTCCAACCATGGACGATTCTAACCAGTGAAATAACCTTGTCACCAGATGGTTCCAAACGAACCTCTATTCACCTGGCACCGCAGAGAATTTCCTCTCCCCTCGAGGGGAGAGGATGAAGGTGAGGGGTGCAACCTGAAAATCTCACCCACTTTACCCCCTCACCCCTACCCTCTCCCCCAACGATGGGGGCGAGGGGGATATATATTATAGAACTTTCCGGAGATTCACTTCCTCCCTGGACTCGCGACCGTCACCTTTGTTTGCGGCTGGGGAACCCTCAGCACTCTCTCCTCTGAGTTATCGGTTAGGACTATGTGGTCCAA
>JAUVTM010000012.1 GCA_030601545.1 Syntrophobacterales bacterium | reverse complement strand
CCCCTAGAGGAGCTTGACGGCAAGACGCCCCTGGAGGCGGCGCATACTCCCCACATGGACCAACTGGCATCCAGGGGCCTTTTGGGACTTACGGAGACCATTGGACCGCATCAGGACCCTGGGAGTGACGTGGCTAACATGGCAATCTTGGGTTATGATCCCGATCGTTTCCACTCAGGGCGTGCTCCTTTGGAAGCGGCCAGCATGGGGGTGAAGCTTTCTCCTGGCGAGGTGGCCTTCAGGTGCAATCTGGTCAGCGTGGAAATCGGTGCTGACGGTGAACTCGTTCTGACAGATTACTCGGCGGGTCATATTTCCAGCGAGAATGGCCGGGTACTCATCACTGCACTGCAGGAAAACTTGGGCAATGAGTCGTTTCATTTCTACCCAGGGGTAAGCTATCGTCACCTCCTGGTCTGGCGGGGTGGGAGGTCTGATCTGAGCATTACTCCCCCCCATGACGTTACTGGTCAACCGGTGGCTAAGTACTGGCAAGTATATGATGAGGTTTCTGAACTTAGATCCTTGATGGAAGCAGCCAGACGGGTCCTTTCAGATCACGAACTGAACCGGCAGCTGGCCGCAGAGGGAAAGCGGACCGGCAATGCAATCTGGCTGTGGGGTCAGGGGGTTGCTCCCATTATGCCCAGCCTCAATGATCAGTTCGACATCCACGGAGTGGTGATTTCCGCAGTTGACCTTCTAAAGGGATTAGGTATCTGTGCCGGTCTGGAAGCGGTGGATGTACCCGGAGCCACCGGATACCTGGACACCAATTACGATGGCAAGGTGGCTGCTGCGCTGGAGGCTTTAGAGGATAAAGATTTCGTCTATCTCCACGTAGAGGCCCCCGACGAGGCATCTCATGAGGGGAATTTGGAATTGAAAATAGAGGCAATCGAGGCTTTTGATTCCAGGGTAGTAGGACCGATATTGGATAGGTGCCGTGATATGAGCGGAGTTCGGGTGATGGTTATTACCGACCATCTTACCCCCATACGGACGCAAACCCACGCGAGAGGGTTTGTGCCCTTTGCGGTCTGTGATTTGCCAGCGGCTGCCAGTGTAGCGCAGAGAGGGTTTTCCGAGCAGAGCGCAGCGAAGACCGGTGTGGTTGTCCGGCCTGGGTACAAACTCATGGAGAAGTTCATTAAAGGCGGGTTGGTGCAATTAGCATAGGGCATAAGGCAGAGGTCAAAGGTCGGAGATCAGAAGTCAGAGGACAGAAGGCAGAGATCAGAGGTCAGAGGTCAGAGATCAGAGGTCAGAGATCAGAGGTCAGAGGTCAGAGATCAGAGGTCACAGATTATCCTGTGGGAGCGGCTTTCAGCCGCGATCTTCCGGTTTCGACGATTTCAACGCCTTGAACGATTTAACTATTTGGCTAATCGACTAATTCTCTAATCGCCTAATTCTCTAATTTTCTAATTTTCGATTTCTACGGCTTCTACGGTTTCGACGATTTCAACGACTTGAACGATTTGAACGATTTCAACGACATGAATAGAAAATGACTGAACCGTTTCGTGCAGAGCAGCGGGTTCTTTACGGCGACACGGACTCCATGGGAGTAGCCTATTACGCCAATTATTTGAGATGGTTTGAAATCGGTCGTACAGAGCTTTTCCGGCGGGTCGGGAGTACGTATCGATTGTTGGAAGAGCAGGGATGTTTCCTGCCAGTCTATGAGGCCTATTGTCGTTACCACAATCCTGCCCGCTATGACGATATCATTCGTATCGAAACCACCTTTTCCTTTGCCGGAAAAGCAAGACTGCGTTTCGACTATGTGCTCCTGCACAAAGGCAACGGGACGGTTCTGGCTGAAGGATATACCGTACATGTCTGTACTGACAAGGATGGCAAAGTACTCAAGCCCCCAGTTGAATTAAAGCAACTTCTTAAGGAAATGGAAGAAAAGCAAGGGAATGTGGGTGGTAAAGGGTAAACCGTTTACGAAAGGCGTTTTGCAATCGCCAAGCGGAGTATGCGAGAGAAATGTTGATCATTCCAGCCATTGATTTGAAAGAAGGGAAATGTGTGCGGTTGGAGCGGGGAGAAATGGCAACCGCCACCATTTATTCCGAGGACCCAGCAGCTACAGCCCAACGCTGGGAGGATGAAGGGGCCCAATTGCTGCACGTGGTGGACTTAGACGGTGCATTTGCCAAGGAACCCAAGAACCGTGAGGCCATCGCCGCCATCGTTCAATCGGTAGAGGTTCCAGTTCAATTAGGCGGCGGGGTACGCACGGTTGAGACTCTATCTGCCTATTTGGAACTTGGGGTTGAGCGCGTGGTGATTGGAACTGCCGCCCACAGTAATCCGGAATTGTTGGTGCAGGCGTGTGAGAGGTTTCCAGAGCAAGTAGTCCTCGGGATAGATAGCCGCAAGGGCAAGGTTGCCGTTGAGGGCTGGAGCAAAACCACCGAATTAGATTCAGGGGAACTTGCGGCCAGATTTGACAACCTGGCCCTGGCAGCTATCGTCTACACTGATATCTCGAGGGACGGCATGCAGACCGGTCCAAACATAGAAGCAACCCGGCAGTTGGCCCAGTCAGTGAGTATTCCTGTGATTGCCTCAGGAGGTGTGGGCAGTCTCGAGCACATCAGGGCACTGCTGCCACTTGAACGAGACGGGGTGGTGGGAGTGATCGCCGGCCGGGCTTTGTATACCGGGAGCGTGGATTTGGGTGAAGCAATCGCGTTGGCAAAAGGCCAAGCGCAAAGAGCATAGCGCAGTAGGATTTATGATTTATGAGTGGAGATTACAGAATGAGGAGCAGACGCATTTCTTACCGCGAGGTACTGAGCTCTTAAATCTAGAATCTGCATTCTTAAATCTAAAATCGCGGGGAGCCTTCCCCTATGCCTGGGTCGCAGATGGCATTTTTGGGGAAAGTCCTGTCTGACTTTTACGTTGACAATTTCTGAAGAAAAGCTAAAATAATAAGTTTAAGTACGCAGTTTCACAGCCATAGATGGCTAGATTTTTTGAAGGGGGGGGATGGCTTGATGCCATTTTGGTCTGTCTACAGAAGGGTTCCAGCCAACTGGACTCCCACCCATACCCAGGTGAAGGGAGGGTGGGGGAATGCCGAATGTGGTAGTCAAATCGAGAGAATCGTTTGAAGCTGCTCTCAGACGTTTTAAAAAAGAATGTCAAAAGGAGGGCATCCTTTCCGAGGTCCGCAAGAGAAAACATTACGAGAAACCCAGTGTTAGGAAGAAAAGGAAAGCACTGGCTGCTAAGAGGCGGGCGCTGAAGCAGATGCGCAAGTTGGGACAAAAACGATGAGTCTCCAGGAGCAAATTAGTGCAGCTTTAAAGGATGCCATGCGGGCGAGGGATGAGGTCAAAATGGCCACCCTGCGCCTTGTGCTTACTGCCATCAAAACACGGGAAAAAGAGGCTCGCAGCCTCCTTGAGGATCAAGAGGTGATCTCGGTTATCACCTCCCAGATCAAGCAGAGGCGAGAATCCATAGAGCAGTATCGCAAGGCCGGCAGGGAGGATTTAGTCGAAACGGAAGAGAAAGAACTTCAGATATTGCAAGGTTATATGCCGGAGCAGGTCTCCGAAGAAGAAATATCAAACACACTTGACGAGATTATCGCCGAGGTAGGTGCTGTCAGCATGAAGGACATGGGTAAAGTGATGAAGGCAGCCATGGCCGAGCTGGCGGGCAAGGCAGACGGCCAGGCGATAAATGCAATGGTCAAGGCAAAACTTTCGGGCTGACTCCGGTTTCTCAGCAAGAACCATTTCTCACTTTGCTTTTCCTCCAAAGGTGAGAGAACCCGGCCTTCGGTCTCTCCCCTGCATGGAGTGATATGGATCACCAGTCTCTTCGTGTCCTTGAATTTCCGCATGTTCAGAGTTTTCTGTACTCACTCGCCTTCACTGACCCGGGACGGCAAGCAACAACACAGGTCCGTCCGAGCGCGGACCGAGAGCAGATCCAAGTTTGGCTTGATCAGGTAACCGAACTCAAGGCATACCTGCAAATAGGCAATCCACTCCCTCTTGGTGGTATCCATGAGCTGGAGCCGATTATCGATAGGCTCAGGAGCACCGGGGAAGTTTTGTCGCCGGCCGAGCTTCTTGATGTAGCAGAGACCGCAAAGGCGGCTCGCACCCTCCACCAGTTGGTGAGCAGTTGCCAACCACGGTACAGCAGGCTGGCCGAATTGTTGGACAATCTCCAGCCAATTCCGGAGTTGGAAAAGAAGATCGGCCGCGCCATTGACCAGCGGGGTCATATAAAAGATGGAGCAAGTCCGGAGCTTTCGCGAGTTAGAAAAGAAATTGGTGAGCTGCGCAAAAGGCTCCACGCGGAACTCGCGGAAGTTCTTGAGAGGCAGGCTTCCCAGAAAACGCTTCAGGAGAAGCTCATCACCGTCCGTAATGACAGGTTGGTAATCCCTCTTCGGAGCGACGCTAAAGGGGCGCTGGAAGGCATAGTTCACGATACTTCCCACAGTGGTGCCACCTGTTTCGTGGAACCACTGTCTGCTGTTCCTCTCAACAACCGGCTGAGACAGGGCCGTAGTCGAGAAAGAGAAGAAGAGGCCCGCATTCTCCGGGAGTTAACCGATGCGGTGATAACTGCAGCGGAGGTGCTCCTTCACAACGAGCGTTGGCTGGGGATTATTGACTGCGTGCACGCCAAGGTTCGCTTGAGTTCTCTCCTCCTTGCCCGTGCACCCAAGTTGAATGACGGCAAAAGGATGCGGCTGCAGCAGGCTTCCCATCCTATTCTAGCATTACAGGAACGGGCGCAGAAGACTTCTGCTCTGCCGGCCGCACTGGCTGAGATGGTGTTGGGAGCTGAACTCACAGAAGCTCGAAAATCTGATCACATTGATGTTGTGCCCATTGACCTGCATCTCGATGAAAAGCAGAAGACCTTGATCATCAGCGGTGCCAACACCGGTGGTAAGACGGTATCTCTCAAGACTTTGGGACTTCTTGGAGCCATGGTCCAGGCCGGATTACACGTCCCAGTTGCTGATGGCAGCGAATGGCCGGTGCTCACAGGCATATTTGCCGAAATCGGTGACGAACAGGACGTGAGGGCTCACCTGAGCACATTCTCGGCTAGGGTCCAGAGATTGGTGCACATGCTGAAGCAGGTGGACAACCGATCTCTTGTCCTGCTGGACGAAATCGGTACAGGTACCGATCCAGCAGAGGGAGCTGCCTTGGCCCTGGCTATGCTGGACCAGTTCCGCGGCCGCGGCGCTTTTATAGCTGTTACCACGCACTACCACCTGATCAAGGCTTACGGCATGCTCCATCAAGGGGTGGAGAATGTGTCGGTGGTTTTTGATGAAGAGAAGAGCCGGCCTACCTATCGGTTGCATTATGGTCGTCCCGGCACCAGCAACGCCTTTGAGATCGCTGCCGACCTTGGCATGCCACCGGAGATTATCGAAAAGGCAAGAGACCACCTGGATCCTGGCGAAGGCCAGACCATTGACCTGATCAAGCAACTGACTGAAGCCTGGGACAGAGCCAGGAATGAAGAAGAAAAACTTATACTCCAGCAACAGCAGTTGGAATTGGCCGAGGCGAGTTTGGCCCGGGAACGTGAAGGCTTTGCTCAATCTCGAGAAGGGATTCTCAGTGAACTGAGACAGCAGAGCGAGGACATGCTCACGGAGGCTGAAAAAGAGCTGAAATCGGGAATAGCCAGCTTGCAACAGGGCGGAATGCGTAAGGCGATGGCAGTCCGAAAGAAGGTCAGGAAGATCAGGGAAGAGCTTAGCTCTGCACTGGAGTCGCAAAGCAAACGAGAGGATAAAGGGGTGATGCCCTCTGCGGAAGGGCAGCTGGTGCGTTTGCGAACCGTGGGTGGCAGAGGTACCTTGCTCAAGATCAAGGACCATGGGCGCCGTGCAGAGGTGCAAATGGGCCCAAAGCGCGTGCAAGTGGACATGGAATCCCTGGAACTCCTTCCAGACCAAAAGAGTGCGGGCGCTATAGGGCAACGATCCAACACCATTCGGGTTTTTCGCGACGAGTCTGAAACCTGCCAGCAACGGCTGCATCTGGTCGGTCTTAGGGTTGAGGAGGCAATCCCGTTACTGGACAAGACAATTGATCGGGCGATTCTGGATGGTTACAACCAGATCCATGTTGTTCATGGACACGGCACCGGGAGACTTCGTCAGGCGGTGCAGGAATTCCTCACTGAGCATGCCATAGTAAAGGGATTTCACGCCGAGAAGCAGCGTGCTGGAGGCACCGGGGTTACGGTTGTAGAACTAAAAGACTAAGCGCAGTCCGCTCCGCGCCCTGCGCAGCAGGCAGTTCAATTCGGAATTATGACAGAGGGACAAAGAGTACTAACATCTTAAAAATAAACAATAAACTCATTATTAGTTATGAAAGAACTTTAAATTTAGAGCTTCATGTTAAAAACGTGGAACTTTGAACTCCTTGCAGCTGTCTCTTTAGTGCGTAGTGTTTACTGCTCACGGCTTACGGCTTACTGCTTACTGTAATCGCCATGGAGGGCGATTAATGGGCCAGATCAACCGGGAGATAATTGAAGAAGTTCGAGCCGCAGCCAATATAGTGGATGTCGTAGGCTCCTATGTCCCCCTCCGTAAGCGGGGGAAGAATTATTTGGGACTCTGTCCTTTTCATGGCGAAAAGGAGCCCTCATTTACGGTGAGTGATGAGAAACAGATTTTTCACTGCTTTGGCTGTGGCGCCAGTGGTAGCGTTTTCGATTTCCTCATGCGCTCGCGCAACCTCTCTTTTGCTGAAGCGGTGAAAGAACTGGCCAATCGCTTCTCCATTCCTCTACCGCAACGGCAGGAGACAGGGCGGGCAAAAAGGACGCGTGAACTGGCCGAGCGCTTACGTCATGTTAATGAACTCGCTGCTGCTTATTTCAACCAGGTGTTGCTTGACAAGGGTACCGGGGAGATGGCGTTGGCATATCTCCAGGGTCGGGGCATGGGGCCGGAGGTTATCCAGGATTTCCAGCTAGGCTATGCGCCACAGAGTTGGGATGGGTTGAAACGTTATCTCCTCAGCAGGAAAGTGGACCTGAAAACAGCGGTTCAGGCCGGGTTACTGGTGAAGAAGTCCGAGAGGGACTGTTACGACCGATTTCGACATCGACTGATGTTTCCCATCAAGGACATGCGTGGTCGTACCGTTGGTTTTGGCGGCCGAGCTTTGGATGAAGAAAACCCACCCAAGTATCTCAACAGCCCTGAAACGCCCATATTTCACAAAGGACGAACGCTCTATGGTCTGGACACGGCCAGGGAGGCGTGCCGGCGACATAAAGAGGCTCTGGTGGTGGAGGGCTACTTTGATCTTCTGGCACTCTACAACCAGGGAATCCAGCAGGTGGTCGCGCCTTTGGGCACCGCACTTACCCTCCACCATGTCCGGCTGCTGAGCCGGCTGGCACCTCAGGCGGTGTTGGTTTTTGACGGAGATCAACCGGGTATGACGGCGGCCATGCGCAGTCTGGAGTTGTTTCTGAGAGAAAAATTGCCTGCTCGCCTTCTGGCCTTGCCTGAGGGGATGGATCCTGACGACTTTTTGGCCAGGGAGGGTAGAGAGCCCTTTGCTTTACTGCTGGAAAAGGCTCGGCCTCTTATGGAGATTTTTCTGGAACAGTCCCTTGCCGACTATGACGGCTCGGTGGAGGGCAGGCTCAAAGTTGTCCGCCAGGTGACTCCCATGTTGAAGTTGCTGGACTCGCGCGTAACCCAGGAGGGCTACTTGCGAATGCTGGACCAAAGGCTAGGGGTGAGTGAAGAAGTACTGCGGGCGGAATTGGGCTTGGACGGTACATCCAGGGTGGTGACCGCAAGGGGACCGAAGCCGGACCGGGCCACACGGATTCCCGCCTGGGAGGAAGAGATCGTCCGTATTTTGGTTCATTATCCCAACTGGATCCCGCTGCTTGAAAAAAACTCGGCTTTGGATGATTTTCAAGTAAATCCCTGGGTGGAGGTTGCAGGACTTCTGACTAAACACTATCAGGAAAGTGGAAACCTGGCCCTAAGTGGGTTATTAATGGACCTAGAAGACGAGGATCTCAAAAATTTGATAAGCGGCTGGTCACTGGAGTCGAGCCCATGGCGAGAGGAGGTGGCCCACGCTCGTCTGCGGGAATATCTTGAGGGAATCGGTTCCGGAAGACGGCAATTGCAGGATGAGCTGAAACGGCTGAGGGAGGAAATCCGAGCTGCCGAGCGCAGCCAGAATCAGACTCGCATTGCAGAGCTTCTGGCAGAGTTGCAGGCTAAGAAGGCAGCCTTGTTGGCTAAAGAGGCCAATGATAAAGCGAACCTTTCCAAGGGGGAGATGGCTTGATGGCTAAGAAAAGCAATATGGAAGATCTTAGGCGGCTTATCTCGATGGGCAAAGAAAAAGGATACCTTACCTATGATGAGGTAAATAGTGTCCTGCCTGACGACCTCGTATCCTCGGAGAAGATCGACGACATGATGATGATCTTCGATGAGATGGACATTGAGATCGTCGATTCATCTCAACAGGCAAAGATGCTCAAGGAAAAAATCGAAAAAGATGGCGAGGCCATCGACGAGGCGAAACAAGCCCTGCCATTGGAGGACGATAGCGGAGGCAGGGTGACTGACCCGGTCAAAATGTATCTTCGGGAGATGGGTATGGTCTGTCTTTTGACCAGGGAGGGAGAGGTAGAGATAGCCAAACGGATCGAACGGGGCGAGGAGGAAGTGATTGACGCCATTATTGCCACCCCGATTGGTGTTCGCGAGATTCTTAACTTGCGTGAGAAGATCGCCTTAGAGAAGCTGAGGGTCCGTGACGTCCTAAAAAACCTGGACGAGGATTTTGAAGAATATACCAGTGAGGAGGAAGACAAGGAGAAGGAAAGGTTAATTGAGTTACTTGAGGAAATTCAGCAGCTGTATGAAGAAAACCTCAAGATGGAGGAGTTCATCCTGACAAGCAGTCCTGAAGGTAAGTCACTGGAAGCAGATGAGGAAGCCCTGCTGGTCAGCAAGGAACGCATTGCCGAGTTACTCAAGAACCTGCGTTTGACGGAGCGGCAGGTGGACCGTATTGTGAGCAAACTGCGGAGTTGTGTGGAGAGAATAGAGAAAGGCGAGCGGGAGATCGAACAGTGCATGATCCGCACCGGCAAGCCAGTTCAAGAACTTCGTCGCCTTTTCCGACATTTAAAGAGCAATCCTGATTCATTGGATCAAATCGCGAAAGATCTTGGCCTCAAGCCAGATGTATTCTTGGAGATGGAAAAAACCATCAAGAACGGCCAGCGCCGCATCCGGCGGATTGGTCAGGAAGCCAAAATGGATGTCCGCAGCTTGAAGCAGATTATGCGGCAAGTTGATGCGGGTGAGTTGAAAGCCAAAGAGGCAAAGAGGGAGTTGGTGGAGGCCAACCTGCGGTTGGTGGTAAGCATAGCCAAGAAATATACCAACAGAGGGCTACAGTTCCTTGACTTGATTCAGGAGGGGAACATCGGCCTGATGAAGGCAGTGGACAAGTTTGAGTATCAGCGGGGCTACAAGTTCAGTACCTACGCCACCTGGTGGATCCGCCAGGCGATTACCAGGGCCATTGCCGACCAGGCCAGAACGATTCGCATTCCTGTGCATATGATCGAGACCATTAATAAGCTCATCCGGACATCACGATACCTTGTTCAGGAATTGGGGAGGGAGCCAACACCTGAAGAGATAGCTAATAAGATGGAATTTGCTTTGGAGAAGGTGAGGAAGGTTCTGAAGATTGCCAAAGAGCCCATCTCACTGGAAACCCCCATCGGAGAGGAAGAAGACAGCCATCTAGGCGATTTCATTGAAGATAAAAAGGTAACGTCTCCGGTGGATGCGGTCATCAATCTGAACCTCTCTGAGCAAACGCGCAAAGTGCTTTCCACCCTGACCCCCCGAGAGGAAAAGGTGCTGCGCATGAGGTTCGGCATAGGGGAGAAGGCGGATCATACTCTAGAGGAGGTGGGCCAAGATTTTCTGGTAACCAGGGAGCGCATCCGGCAGATTGAAGCCAAGGCCCTGAGAAAGCTTCGACACCCCAGCCGGCGCAAGAAACTCAAGAGTTTTATTGATAGCTGATGACAGCGTTGGAGCTGAGAGAAAGGAATCGAAGCCGGGCGGCGGGGTGACAACAACCGCGGGGATATTTCCCTTGACAAAGAAGATTGCGGCCCATATATAAACAAAATTCCCGGCGATAAACATCGTTGAATGGTATTGAAATCATTATCCTAGCCCGGATATTTCATGAATTGGTGTCGCGAGATCACGAAGATGGGCGTGCCACCGGGCCACCGCAGGGTGTTGGTCCCGAGGCGTACCTGAACGGTACGTCGCAGGTACCGAGACCCGAGGACGCCAGGAAGGACGGCCATATCCGTGGTCGCAGCAAGTGATTCATGAAATATCCGGGCTAGAGGTGGAGGCAAAGGGCCCATAGCTCAGTTGGCAGAGCCACCGGCTCATAACCGGTCGGTCCCTGGTTCGAATCCAGGTGGGCCCACCAGTTACTTCATTATGAAGATTGGAGTGAAACCAGAGCGTGAATTTTCTCGACCCGTTGAGAGGAAGATATGGCTTCTCGGCGGGGAACAGGGATCGGTCTCGCAACCTAAGGCCGAAATTCCGAGAGACTCGGAAAAAAGGGTGCGCCACACAGGCTGCACCCTTTTTTTTGTGCCAAGGTTGGGAGCCAATCCGATGGTTGTGCCACATCTTCAGACTGCGGATTGTGGAATTTTATGAACTGCACGCTCGGACTTGCTTCAATCTAAAACTTGAACCCCACAATCAGCAATCGCGAAAGCTGTATAACTTCAATAAAAACGATCCGGAGGAATACCTTGCAAGAGACGTTACAATTGCTTATTGAGCTTCAGGAAATTGAAAGAAAGGTCAAGATTCTTGCGGAGCAGAAAGCTCGCGCTCCCAAGGAGATCGCCGCGCTGAAAGAGAAAGAAAAGAAGGCTGAGGCGAGGCTGGAAGACATAAAGATGATACTGGAGTCTGGGAAGAAATTACGGCGGGATGTGGAGCGAGAGGTAGAGGATCTAGAAGGGCGAAAAACCAAAAGCAAGCAGAAGCTTTTGGAGGTCAAGACCAACAAGGAGTATCAGGCCACCTTGAAAGAGATCGAAGACATTGAAGAGCTTGTTCGAGGGCGTGAAGACCAGATCATCGAGCAGATGGAGAGCGCCGATGATCTGGATAGGCAGATCCGGGAGCACAAGCTGTTGGTGGCCGAGGCCAGCAAGAAACTGGAAGAGGAGGGTGTCCAGCTTGAAAAGGAGGCGAAGGAGGCAGATTCGCTGATTGTGAGTCTTGAAGAACAAAAGGAGCAGCTCAAACCCAGAATTCCCTCAGATTTGCTGAAAAAGTACCAATTTCTACGAGATAAAAGAGCTGGTGTGGCGCTGGCTCCGGTGAACAGCGGCACCTGTGGGGTTTGCCACATGAACTTGCCCCCGCAGACCTTTATCGATTTGCAAAAAAACGAAAAGATGATGAACTGTCCCAATTGCCTGCGGATTATTTATTGGACAGGTCACGAGGCATATAAGCAGTCGTCCCGGGCTGGTGGAGATTCGGGTTAATGGGTTCAAGAAGCGCATTTGATCGTCAGCGGCTCATTCGGATTCTCGAGTTGCTGGGTGAACGTTTGCCCACTGAGCTACTCCGAGCCGAATTTCCCGATCTTACCAGGAAAGATGTGCGGAGCCTCTTCCAGGCTGTCGCTGAACACCTACGTTGCTGTGAAGAATGGGCTGACTCTGCGGCTGATAGCCAGGAAGGGGGGCCTGGTACGCGAATGATGAGTGTTTCTCTTTACTGCGATGGAGCTTCAAGGGGCAATCCGGGTCCCTCCGGAGCAGGAGTGGTCCTTCTGGATGAGAAGGGTGAACAGTTTTTTGAACTAAGTCGCTATCTCGACAATGGCACTAATAACGAAGCAGAATACCGGGCCCTTGTACGGGGACTGGAGGCTGCGGCAGACCTGGATGTCAAGCAGATTGAGATATTTTTGGACTCTGAACTAGTGGTTAAACAGCTAAGCGGAGAGTATAGGGTACGCAATCCTCGATTGCGGTCATTGTTTGACCAGGCCGTAACAAGATTGCAGCAGTTTGATGATTATGCTATTTTTCATGTAGGCCGTGAACTGAACCAGCAGGCTGATCGGTTGGCGAATGAGGCCATAGATCGTGGCCTGCAGGGGGGAGATAGAGAGACATATCGCTTGGCGCGGTGAGAATAGAGTAGGTCAAATGATCGCTGCTCCGTGCCTGCCGTTTTTCGGCGGCCGGGGGAGAGGAAAGTCCGAGCTCCATAGGGCAAGGTGCTGGGTAACGCCCAGTCCCGGTGATGGGAAGGAAAGTGCCACAGAAAGCAGACCGCCTCGGGGACCGTTTGTTTCCCGAGGTAAGGGTGAAACGGTGAGGTAAGAGCTCACCAGCTCCGATGGTGACATCGGAGGCTCGGCAAACCCCACCTGGAGCAAGACCAAATAGGAGAGCGTTGAGGGTGGCCCGCCCAAGCTCTCGGGTAGGTCGCTTGAGGCTGCGAGTAATCGTGGTCCTAGATGAATGATCATTGTCCATTGGGGAGCGATCCCCGAAGGAAACAGAACTCGGCTTATGACCTGCTCTATTCTCTTTTTTTTGTCTACAGAATCCTCATGCCCCTTTAAACCCATCCCCATTTTTGAAGCGTAGAACAGTTATGCGTGTTGTTGCCATAATTCCAGCCGCTGGTGAGGGACGGCGCATGGGTGGAGCTGCTGAAAAGCAGTTTCTGCACCTGCAAGGAATTCCTATTCTCGCCCACACACTAGGAGTGTTTGATAAGAGCCCTGAGGTTGACGGGGTGGTGCTGGTGGTGGCCCCTCAACAGCGCCAAGCCCTGAAGGAGAACGTTCTCGGGCCCTATCCTTGTCGTAAGTTGCTCGGGGTGGTGGACGGTGGTTCGGAACGTCAAGATAGCGTGGCCCGTGGGCTCGAGGCAGTCCCAGGTGATTGCGAACTGGTTGTAGTTCATGACGGTGTGCGGCCGCTCGTAAGCGTCGATCTACTGGCGGCAGTGTTGGAGGCCGCCAATCACCATGGTGCCGCACTAGCAGCCATACCCGCACGTGACACCGTGAAAAGGGCAAAAGAAGGAGTGGTGGCTGAGACCTTGGAACGCGAAACCATCTGGTTGGCGCAGACGCCCCAGGCTTTTCAAGCCAGCCTTTTGCGGTTAGCGTACGAGAAGGCTTCCCGGGATAAGATGTTGGTTACTGACGATGCTGCCCTGGTGGAAAGTCTGGGAGTTTCGGTGCATTTGGTCCCGGGATCTCCCGAGAATATCAAGGTCACTACGCCAACAGACCTTATTATAGCTGCGGCCCTTCTAGCAAAGAGAGAACAGGGGACAGGTTAAGCAATGTGGAGCAGGCAGAAGGCAGCGTGATATTTCGGATTTCGGATTTCGGATTGCGGATTTCAAAAAAAGCAGAAAACAGAGATCAGAAGACAGAAGGCAGACGACAGAGGACAGAGGACAGAATTGCGGATTTCAAAAAAAAGTAGAAAACAGAGATTCTCCTGTGGGAGCGGCTTTTAGCCGCGATTCGAACAACTTCTACGATTTCTACGACTTTTACGATTTGAACGATTTAACTAATCAACTAATTTTCTAATTCTCTAATTGACGAATCGACTAATAACCTAATCAACCAATTGACTTATCTTCGAACCTGGAACCCAGAATATGATTCGAGTAGGATTCGGATACGATGCACATCGATTGGTGCCAGGGAGGCCTTTGATTCTTGGAGGTGTGGCTATTCCGTACGACCGCGGTTTACAAGGCCACTCTGATGCTGATGTTTTGCTCCATGCTGCCTGCGACGCGCTGCTCGGTGCTGCCGGATTGGGGGATTTGGGGCACCATTTCCCGGATACTGATCCTGAACTGGAGGGAGTCTCCAGCATCAAACTGCTGAAACGTGTTGGAGGCATGGTCCGAAATGCCGGCTTTGAACTACAAAACATGGACAGTACTGTGGTGGCTCAAGCCCCGAAGCTGTCCCCACACATTCAGTCAATGATTGCCACCATCGCTGATGCCCTGGAGGTAGACCCTGGGCAGGTGAGCGTAAAGGCCACGACCACAGAAGGTATGGGCTTTGCCGGCAGAGGCGAGGGAATTGCCGCCTACGCCGTAGCTGCTCTCAAGGAAAGAGAAAGGGAGAATAAAGGCAGATTGTAGATTTTGGATTGCAGATTGCGGATTTTAAAAAAAGCAGAAAGCAGAGATTCTACTGTGGGAGCGGCTTCTCCGTCCTGAGCTTGTCGAAGGGCAGCAGCGATCTTGCGATTTCAACTAATTTTCTAATTCTCTAATTTCCTAATCAACGAATTAACGATTTCTACGATTTGAACGGATTCAAAGTATGGATATTCGGATTTACAACACCTTGACGAGCCAGAAAGAGCTTTTTGAACCTTTGCAACCTGGTAAGGTTCACATGTACGTGTGCGGGATTACCGCATATGACCTCTGTCACGTAGGTCACGCCCGATCAGCCATTGTCTTCGATATGATTTACCGCTATCTCGAATACCGGGGTTTTGATGTGGTTTGCGTGCGCAATTTCACCGACGTTGACGACAAAATTATCAAGCGAGCCCAGGAGGAGGGCACTGACACGCAGATCATTGCGGAACGCTACATCGAGGCTTTCTATGAAGACATGGATCGATTGGGTGTGGCCAGGCCGACTCATGAACCGCGGGCAACCCAGTTCATCTCAGAAATGATCCAACTCATTGAGACCTTAATAGAAAAGGGCTACGGTTACCAGGTTAACGGTGATGTTTACTTTGCTGTGGAGAAATTCCATGGGTATGGGAAGCTCTCCAAACGCAAGCTCGATGAAATGATTGCCGGTGCAAGGGTTGCTGTGGAGGCGAATAAGAAAAACCCAATGGATTTTGCCTTATGGAAGGCCAGTAAACCAGGAGAGCCCGCATGGCCCAGCCCGTGGGGGGAGGGAAGGCCGGGCTGGCACATTGAATGCTCGGCTATGAGCAGCAAATACCTTGGAAGCACTTTTGATATTCACGGTGGTGGTAAAGACCTGATTTTTCCTCACCATGAAAACGAGATCGCCCAATCGGAGGCCGCATACGGGACCAACTTCGCCAAGTACTGGGTGCACAATGGTTTCGTCAACATAAATCAGGAGAAAATGTCCAAGTCTCTGGGCAACTTCTTCACCATTCGCCAGGTGCTCGAGATACACCAGCCCGAGGTTTTACGGTTGTTTATCCTCTCGAGCCATTACCGGAGTCCTGTTGACTTCTCCCCCGAGAGTATGGCAGAGGCGGAGCGTGGTCTTGAAAGGCTGTATCATACTATTGAACAAGTGGAGGAGTTGGTGGAAGATCTTCCCGGCAAAGGTTCCTTACCAAAGAGTGAGGACACTGAATTCAATGGCCTGCGGGATAAGATTGAGACTCTCTCACAACGATTTCAGGATGAAATGGACGATGATTTCAACACCGCGGCAGCTTTGGGGCACCTGTTTGATCTGAGTCGGGCTCTCAACAGGTTTCAGGATGGTCTGAGGGCAAAGCCCAAGCCGGAAGAGAAAGAATTGCTTGCCCAGGGGGTTTACCGGTTGCGTGAGTGCGCGGCAGTCCTGGGATTTTTGCAGCAGTCCCCTGAAGATTTCTTCCGGGAGCATCGACGGCTGTCGCTGGCAGCCCTGGGTGTCGGCGAGGAAGAGGTTGAGAGACTGATCGCTGACAGAGCCCAGGCTCGTAAGGAGAAAAACTGGGCTCGTGCAGATGAGATACGGGATCAACTGTCGGCGATGTCCATCAGTGTGGAAGATAAACCTGATGGCACGCGCTGGCGAGTTAAGCCATCGAACGCATAAGG
>JAUVTM010000053.1 GCA_030601545.1 Syntrophobacterales bacterium | reverse complement strand
CCCCATCGTTGAAATCACCGACATGCACAAGTGGTTTGGCGACTTCCATGTGCTCAAAGACATTAATCTTACCGTACATAAAGGCGAACGTATCATCATCTGCGGTCCTTCAGGCTCCGGCAAATCAACCCTGATCCGTTGTATCAACCGCTTGGAGGAACATCAGAAGGGCAGGATTATTGTCGATGGAATCGAATTGACCAATGACCTGAAAAACATTGAAAAAATCCGTGAGGAAGTGGGCATGGTTTTTCAGCACTTTAACCTTTTCCCTCACCTTTCAATCCTTGAAAACCTCACCTTAGGACCGGTATGGGTGAGAAAGGTCCCCAAAGCAGAGGCAGAGGAAACAGCCATGTATTTCCTGGAAAAGGTGCACATCGCCGACCAGGCCTTAAAATATCCAGGGCAGCTTTCAGGCGGGCAGCAACAGCGGGTGGCCATTGCCCGCAGCCTGTGCATGAGGCCGAAGGTAATGCTGTTCGATGAGGTCACCTCTGCTCTGGACCCGGAAATGATCAAGGAAGTGCTGGACGTCATGATCGACCTGGCGAAAGAGGGCATGACCATGCTGGTGGTCTCTCACGAAATGGGTTTTGCCAAAAGCGTGGCGCACAGGGTACTTTTCATAGACGAGGGTGAAATTCTTGAGACAAACACTCCCGACGAGTTTTTCGAAAACCCCCAGCACGAGCGAACAAAACTGTTTCTCAGTCAGATTTTGCATTAGGAAAGTAAAAATCCACGTCAAGCCTTGGTCAGGCCTCCATAGGCGGTGCACAGTCTTTCCTGCTCAGTGGTTTTTCTGGAGTAATGGAGTAGTGGAGTGATGGAGTAATGGAGCATGCGAAAAAATAAAAATCGCGGGTATCGAATGATCCAAGACTCCACTACTCCAGTACTCCAACACTCCAAAAACAATCCTTTCAAGCGAACCCGTTGGACTCTGACCACACCCATGAGACTTGATCTACTTCTGAACCATTCATATATGGAGAAAGCCCTATGAAACCATTCCAGGGAGTTGACTATTACCGCTGTGATGATCTTTTGACCTTAGAGGAGCGCAGTGTTCGGGACACCGTTCGTCGCTGGATAGACAATCAATATATGCCTAAGGTGGAAGAGTACTTCGATAAGGGCTACTTTGATCCGGATTTGATTCCCCAGTTGGCTGAACTAGGATTACTGGGTATCAAGATCGAAGGATATGACTGTCCCGGAATGAGCAATGTGGACTATGGTTTGGCGTGTCAGGAGTTGGAGCGGGGTGACAGTGGTCTGCGCTCGTTTGTTTCGGTGCAAAATTCGCTTGTGATGTACCCCATCTACACCTTCGGTACGGAAGAGCAGAAAGCCCGTTGGCTACCGGCCATGGCTCGCGGTGAAAAGGTGGGCTGCTTCGGTCTTACCGAGTACGACATTGGTTCCGATCCCGGGAACTTAAAAACTCGAGCTACGAAAAAAGGCGGCGACTATATTATTCATGGCAGCAAGATGTGGATCACAAATGGAGAAATTGCCGATGTGGCGCTTATCTGGGCTCAGACTGAGGAAACCATTCGTGGCTTTTTGGTGGAAAAAGGTACACCGGGGTTCGAGGCTTACGACATTGCCAGGAAGTACTCCCACCGGGCCTCGGTGACTTCAGGCCTGATGCTGGATGAGGTGAGGGTTCCAGCTGAGAATCTCCTGCCGGGCACCGATGGACTCAAGTCAGCTTTAATGTGCCTCAACGAAGCGCGCTTCGGTATCGCCTGGGGGGCGGTGGGGGCGGCTATGGCTTGCTACGAGGTTGCGCTGGACTATGCCAAGAGCCGTATTCAATTTGAGGTGCCCATTGCTTCTTTTCAGCTGGTGCAGCGCAAACTTGTCAAAATGCTTGCCGAGATTACCAAAGGACAATTGCTGTGCCTTCAACTCGGGCGGTTGAAAGACGATGGCAAAGCACGCCATACTCAGATTTCACTGGCCAAGATGAACAATGTCTCCGAAGCCTTAAAGATTGCCCGCACTGCCAGAAATATCCTGGGTGCCAACGGAGTGGCTCTAGATTATCACGTCATTAGGCACATGCTAAACCTGGAAGCGGTCTACACCTACGAGGGCACCCACGACATTCATACACTGATCGTCGGGAGGGATATCACGGGACTGGACGCTTTTTCAGCGAAAGCATCCAGCTAGCAGCAGGCAGTTTCCAGCGGGCAGCAGGTAGCCAGCAGCGGGCAGCATTAATAACTCTAGAGATGATTGACCAACCAAGAATGAAAGGGGCCACCAGAAAAATTTTGCTATGAGAGTCGCACTAGTAATAAGTACTTAGAATTCCCTCTTGCTGCCCGCTGCCTGCTGCGGGCTGCCAGCTAGACAAGAGAGCTACTTGCTTTGCGTCTTGACATGGAATGGAACCTCGGCGGCTTTCACTATGACACCCAGTGCCTCCTCCATCCTCTTGCCCTGAAAACTCTGGCAAATGGCTTCCCTGAGCATCTCCAACGTAACCGGGTCCCCAGACTTGGCCAGCAAGGATAGGGCCGCAAGAGCCCGCTCTTTTTTCTTAATTCCCCCTGCTTTGTAATCCACTTCCAGGACCTCTGCATCGGTAGTGGGGATTTCAACTCCTGCCGCCAGAATGACTCGTCCCCCCTTTTCCATCTCCTCGAAGAGTCCCCAACGCTTCCGAACCCCCTCTTCGGAAAGTGCTACGATCACGTCAGGTTTTCCTACCTCCGTGTAAGTAATGGGTTGGGGTGAAACAATAACCTCGGTGACAGACGGCCCCCGCATGACGGTGATGTTGTAGTCGTTCTTTTGAGTGACATTCATGCCGGCTAAAATGGCTGCCCGACCCAAAAGACCGCCTCCGGTTATAACCCGTTGCCCTGCGCTTCCTAAAAAAACCACCTCCCGTCGTTCTTTGACTGTTGGCTCGAAGGTCTTTTCAATACCTTGCCAGTCCACCCCGGCAGTATTCTTTGCGGCCTCTTCCCTGTAATGGCTGGAGTATTCTCTGCGAATATTGGTAGATACAACCCCTCGATAGGGCTGCAGTTTCTCTATGGCCGACTCGATCTCTTTGGGAGACAGGGGGTTCTTTTTCATGTAACGGGCAGGGCAACCGCCCCATAGGTCTAGAACTGCAAACCCTTCAAAGGAGATGGCCTCTGCGAGGAGTTCCGGGAGGTCCTTGCGGTAGACTGAAGACCGCACCACAAAGGGAGCCCCTGCGCAATCTGCAACATTACACACATCAAATGGCTTCTCTAAAAGATTGAGAAAACTGGAAGCCACAGATGCCTGTTCGGGTGTGGTGCAGGAAAATTGACCTCCGGTCATGCCGAAGTTGAAATTGTTCAATACCAGCAGGGTAAGATCTAGATTCCTGCGGCAAGCGGCAAGGAAATGTGCTCCTCCTATGCCCAGTCCACCGTCACCCATGGTGACTATCACCTTGAGATGGGGTTGCGCCAGCTTGATCCCAGCTGCATAAGTAAGAGCTCGACCATGAAGTCCGTGAAATGCATGGGTCTTGAAAAAGGTGTCGAATAGCCCCGAGCAGCCGATATCACTTACGATAACTACATCACTACCCTTGAGGCCCATCTCTTTTAGAGCACGGTCTAAGGTATGGACACTGCGGTCGTGAGAGCAGCCTGGGCAAAAGACCGGGGGACGATCGGGGTTAAGGAGGCTATCCATGAGTCACCTCCTCTATGATTTCGGTGGGCGAGATCAGCTGGCCAGACATTTTGCCATAAAAATCAACTCTTTGGTTGCAAAGAACTCTCCGGATCTCCTGGACGTATTGGCCCAGATTCATTTCCGCTACGAGAATTCTTTCCATTCCAACCGCAGCAGCTTGCAATACCTGCTCCGGAACCGGCCACAAGGTCTTCAAAACCAACAGCGACACTGGAATATTTTGATTTTCAAAAAGCTCAGTAGCTGCAGCTCTCGCAGCTCCCGCTGTTATCCCGTAGGCAACGAGCAAGGTGCGAGCCCCTTCTCTTTCTTCCAGATCGAAGTAGGAAAATGATTCTGTGTTGGAGTCGATTTTTCTTTGCAGCCTTTCAACCCCTGCCTGAATCTCCGAGGGATTCGTTGTAATGTATCCATCTGGTCCATGGGTGGATGAAGTCTGTCTCACTAGAATCGGTCCGCCAATGGGAAGAAATGAAGGGACGTCCTCCCCAGGTTTCACTTGAAAAGGCAGAAAAGGACCGGATTCATGCAGGGTACGATCTATAACTGCTGGCTTCTCTACTCTCTCCATATCCAGAGTCCCGCTGGTCATCCCTATCTCTTTGTTGGAAGCTATGATTACAGGGCAACGGAACTGTTCGGCAAGATTGAAAGCATGGACCGTTAGGGTAAAGCAATCACTCACATCCGCCGGGGCAAGGACGATCACTGGCAGGCCACCGCTGCATCCCCAGCGCATGAATTGCACATCGCCGTCTGCGCCCCGAGTGGCGGAACCGGTTGACGGTCCCTGACGCATGATATTGACAATGACTATTGGAATCTCCCCTGCAATGGCAAAGGAGATGTTCTCGCTATAAAGGCTGAGTCCTGGACCAGAAGTGGCAGTCATGACCTTCATACCGGCCATGGATGCTCCCAGGCAGTAACCTATCGAAGCGATCTCGTCCTCGCCCTGCAATGCAATGCCTCCGGCTGAGGGCAGGGTCTCGAGCATTGCCGAAAGTAGATTGCTCGCAGGAGTGATGGGATATGAGGCAAAAAATCTGCAGCCTGCATATAAGGACCCCATGGCCACGGCTTGGTTTCCGTCTACGAAGAGTAGGCCCATTTTTCTAACTCAACCTTTCAGCAATGGTTAATTAATATGCACACGTAGTTCATTTGGCAGCGCAAACAGCAGGCAGCTGGCAGTCGGCAGAAATACTAAGATTGTATCTAATCTCTGCGGAAGTCTCAGGTCAAAGAAATGCAAAAGCTGCTACTCCTTTGGAGTCGCAGCTACAAAGATCTAGTGTGAGGGTAAGGTCGATTAGAAACGAATCTTGTCAGGAGGCCTTCGCTCCGGGACGTAGGCGTGCGGAATCTTCCCTTGATTCCATTCTTGGCTGACATAGAGGTTGCAGTAACAACTGCCGTATTCCTCCACGTCAGGCTCACGGTAGACGCACGGACAAATGATGTCTTTGTCCCATTCGCGGTCACCGCTTGCCAACCGACACGGACACACCATATAGCCATAGCGTTCCTTGTTTTGCAAGAGACCTTCTAGCAGTTCAAAGGTTCTCTCTTTGTCATTACTGAAATAGTAACCTTTGGGCTCTTGCACCTTACGTAGCATCTCGTAGAGCTTTTCAATGTCCATTATTATAATCCCAGAGCTGCTTTGATCTCTTTTTCCTTGTATCCGACAATAACCTGCTCACCAATGATTACGGTGGGGAAGGAACAGTTTGGATTGAACTTTTTCACATCTTCCAGGATGGCTTTACGCTCCTTACCGTCGAGCAAATCTACGTCGGTGAATTCATACTGAACTGTACACTCGTCGAGTAATTTCTTGACAGATTTACAATGACTGCAGGTGCTGAGTGAATACATGGTCACAGAATCTTCCGCCATAAAGTATCCCCTTTTCTAATTTCGCTGGAATGGTTCGATTTATTTCATGTTGGGAATTGTGACATAGGTCACTTTCAAAGGCAACATACTTTTCGCTGATATCAATGATGATTTTCGGTGGAGAAGCTCGCTGTCTTGCTCTTCCCGAGTCTTGGTTAGGAAGAGTCTCTTTCCTGCAAAGGTTCCAGTTCGGATTCGTGCTGCGGGCCACCTAGCAACCCCAAAATCCAAGCCGCCAACCCCCTCAGTGTTGCATTCTCTGATGACAGAAATGGGTGCAGATGGGGTACTGCATTTTGCAGCAATTCGGGACTTGTCTGGGCCAGTCTGCCCACTCCCCACAGGGCACCTTGCTGCAGAGGTTCGTGTTCCAAGAAATTACCGTCTTCACGGATGTATGATACGAGAATATTGACATATTCCCTGGCCAACCCTTTGTGCCGCGCCATGACCTCACCCATGGTCTCCGGCACACCCCAGCCAATGCCACCAGACTCATCGTTCAAGTTCCAGATCATCCGCCGCATCACCACCCGGGCCGATTCCATGTCGTCTTGAGCGAGATTTGCCACCACCACTCCCAGGGCCGTGATGGCGCGCCATTTAATCTCCGGCTCTGTGCTGCACAAACAGGAGAACAGGGGGTTAATCACCCGCCGTGCAGGGCAGGAACGGAAGGTCTCCAATACTCCAGCGAAATCGTCCGCTTTCAGCAGATCAATGACTTTCCGTTTGAAGTCCCGGCCCTTCAACTCTCTGTCAATCTTCTCCATTTTATTGGATCGCCCAAATTATTCAGATTGTCATCTTCAGACTCTATGCACATACCTGCTCATATAAACATGCTATGAGAGAGATGCAACTTTTCAGGGTCGCTGTCGATAGGAAAAAGACTCATTCAAACTGAGCCGTGTAGTTTTGCTTAAGCTCTCGGCTTGAGGGACAAGGCGTATTCATAGAATCCAGTAGCCAGGAGGTAAGAGAGTCCCTTTTTGGTTTTTTTCTGGATGCTGGATCCTTTCATCTTATGCCTCGGGCCCTGTGCCATCCGTCGAAAGGTGAATATTGCGCAGCATTAGAGAATACGATATACTTCAACGTCAGTCTTTGAAACAGCGAAAACATAGGAGGAGAGTTAGATGTCGACGAAAGAGAATCTCATCAAGATCTACGAGTATGCGCTCAATCAAGAACAAACTGGCATGAGTTTTTTTCAGACCTCCATAGACAGAATGGGAATTGGTGCTGCAGTAAGTGCTTTCAAGCGATTGGTCGAGGAGGAGGAGAAACACATTCTGTTCATCAGCCACATTATCGACAATCTGAAAGCTGGAGCAGACATAGACATCGCGAAAGTGCAAGAATTTGTTATGGAACCTACAAATTATTTCGATGAGCGGGCCAAGTCCGAGTTCTTGCAACAGTGCGTTGAGGGATCCATGGTTCCGGACGTCACCGTCTTCAATACCGCTTGGCTCATCGAGAAAGATCTCAGTGAGTTTTACGAAAATGCCGCCAGAAATACCGAAGGTCCTGCCAGTGAAACTTTTGGCATGCTTGCCCGCTGGGAAAAAGCCCACGAAAAGTTCTTCAAGGAATACCGCGATAAACTTTCCGCTGTTTACGCTGGAATGCCTTGGGGAGGCTAGTACAGCAGGCAGCTGGCAGCAAGCAGCGGGCAGAGTGACATGATACGGAAGGGCGGGAAAATTCCCGCCCTTTTTCTCGCCTGACCAGAGAATGCGAGCCTAGCCCGGTATTATTCTAAGTTTGTCTCTTTACGTTAGACGCAAGCTGGGCTATCTGTGTTCCCAGGTACACACACTCTTTCCCCTCGATACAGGCATCCGCATCCTCGGGTTCCAGGTGCGTTGTCAGATGTTGCTCTCCATGTTTCAAGTCCACAACCCAAGCCTTTTTTGATTCATTATAATTTACGTCAACATCAATACCGCATTCTCCGATATCTGGGTATATGGATCTGATTTTCTCACATAGTTCATTCTTGTCGTGCATTGTTTCCTCCTTATCTCAATGATACTAGGCACTAGGCAGTAAGTTGGCTCAGCACCGCTGCCACCTGCGCTGTACTAGTACGTCTATGCCAGGGCTGCTTTGAGCGGTTCCACCTCCGTTATTGAACTCTGGCAGGAGTGACCTTCACAGATATAGACAGCTGGTTGGTCGTCCGGACTCTGGAGTTCCTTTACAAAGGGAGCGACAGCCGTAATTTCTTCCCCTGCCTGACCTGAAGGCCTCAGCAGCAGGACTTCATTAGGGAGGAAGTGCTCGTGGATTGTTTCAATCATTGCCCTGCTACTTCCGCCATTTTTGTTTTCCACAATCACTATCTCCCGACTGGGACCAATCATAAAATCCAGTGCTGCCAAAAACTGAGTGTAGGCGGATGGATATGCTTTGATACGCTTGGCAAAAGTCCCGGCCAGTTTTTCAGCCCTATTTACCAGATCACGCTCTCCTGTGATATGTCCGAGGCGGACTAGGTTCAAGGCCGCCACAGAATTGCTCGAAGGAATTGCCCCGTCGTAAATCTCCTTGCTCTGCTTGATCAGAACCTCGTTGTCTTTACCGCTATAGAAGAAGCCGCCGTGGGTTTCATCCCAAAAAAGGTCGATCATGGCATGATTCAATCCAAGGGCTTCCTCCAGGTAGCTGACCTCAAAGGTGGCTTCGTACAATTCGATGAGTCCCCAGACAAAATTCGCATAATCATCCATGTAGCCTGGATAGACCACTTCACCATCCCGGTAGCGGCGATACAAGCGAGGCCCCGGTTTCTTGAGGTGCTTGAGGATAAAGTGAGCAGAACGTTGGGCTGCATCCGCATAGGTCTTATTACCAAATGCCTTATACGCTTTGGCCATGGCGGCAATCATCAGCCCATTCCAGGAGGTGAGTATCTTGTCATCCTTGAGAGGATGAACACGGTTCTCACGCTCAACAAAGAGGCGCTCTCTGGCCTCTTTCAATACCTTTTCAAGTTCCGCAACTTCTATCTTTTCTTTAGCGGCGAAATTCTCCAAAGGAACACGAGTGTGTAGAATGCTGCGACCATCCTCGAAGTTGCCATGGGGACCGATGTCATAAAATCGGCAGAAAAGGTCACCCAAATCCTTGCCCAGGTGTTCTTTTATCTCCGTGGGAGTCCAAACGTAAAAAAGTCCTTCCTCTCCTTCACTGTCAGCATCTTCGGCAGTGAAAAAACCGCCCTCCGGAGCCGTCATGTCACGCAGAACGTACGTAAGGATCTCAGCTGCCACTTCTCCATGGCGGGCCGCGCCCGTTGCCTGGTAGGCCTCAGTGTAGGCCATAGCCAGCATGGCCTGGTCGTAGAGCATCTTCTCGAAATGGGGAACCAGCCACCTTTCGTCCACCGAGTAACGATAGAAACCGTAACCGATATGATCAAAGATGCCGCCATGCCGCATACCATCAAGGGTTTTCTCCACCATATGTAAACCATTGGCTTCGCCACTTCTTCTGTGCCAGCGCAAGAGAAAAGTGAGGTTGTGAGGGGTGGGGAATTTTGGGGCTGAGCCGAAACCGCCCCATTTCGGGTCGAAAGCCTGTGCTAATTGGTCATAGCCCTTTTTCAGTGTATCGAGACCCAGCTCAGCCATTGATCCACTGGAAGGTCTCGGTTGAATACCTTTGGTAATCTTTTCGCTTGCCTCAAGAAGAGGACCCCGGTCATGTGCCCAGGCATCGGCAATATGATTGATGATGTCCATAAAACCGGGCATCCCCATCCTGCCGGTTTTGGGGAAATAGGTCCCGGCGTAAAAGGCCTTGGCTTCAGGCGTCATGAAAACTGAAAGGGGCCATCCCCCTTTCAGGGTAATGGCCTGGCACACTGCCATATAAACCATATCAACATCCGGCCGCTCTTCCCGGTCAACTTTGATGGCAACAAAGAATTCATTAAGCATGCGGCCAACCTCTGCATCTTCAAAAGACTCGTGCGCCATTACGTGACACCAGTGGCAGGTGGAATATCCTATGGAGAGAAATATCGGCTTATCCTCCTTTTTGGCTTTCTGAAAAGCCTCGTCTCCCCAGGGGTACCAATCCACTGAATTTTCCGCATGTTGCAGGAGATAGTGACTCTTCTCCCTACTCAAGCGGTTTTTTCCCTTTTCTAATCCTGACAGCTCAGTCTCCATGACATCTCCTCGTACTGACTGGGAATGGTTGCAATGTATAAACAATAAACACTAGTCGGCCAGTAGTCTATACCTGCATTTGAAGAATAGAAGAAACTACTTGGTAGGGCCGGTCTCGGCTCGGCTGAGCTTGTCGAAGGCCGTACCGGCCAAGAGGGCATAATGAAATGTGATTTTGGGCGGGTGCAGAGACCCGCCCTACCGAAGATTAACCCTAACGTTGCAGACCTACTCCGAGGGAAAACGCGCTAGAGTGCGCCAGATGTGGTTGAGCACAGGCTCGGTCAGGACGAAGCGTACTTTACCGTACGT
>JAUVTM010000017.1 GCA_030601545.1 Syntrophobacterales bacterium | reverse complement strand
TGTCTGTGGAAGCTACCTCGGCCTACATTCTCATCTGTACCCTGGCCGAAAGCGGTACACCGGTTACCATTGAGTCGGCGGGCTCATTATGGAATGACAGCCCGGAGGCTCTAACAGGGGCCTTAGAAGAACTCAACCGCCACCGTGTAATCTATGAGGCACTTGACTCCAACCAAATGCGGCAATACCTTCTCAATCCTCCTGATCGCTGGGAGACCCCCAATGAGTAAAGAATCCGGCTCATCGAAGATCCCGCTGTGCGGGGAAGGACCCGGCTTTGAACTGCCCACTGAGGGGGCTACAAAACCGGATCCGGTCTCCCAGGTCGGCGCTCTGCATGAGACCATCAGCTATCACAGTGAATGTGAACCGCAGAACCGCAGAACAAGAAACCGCAGAATATCGAAGTGAAAAACATTGTCTTATTCAGTAAAAAAACTTCTGCTGTTCGAAATTCCTTGTTCGATATTCGATATTCAAAATACAATACTAATTGTAAACAGTAAGCGGTGAGCAGTAAGCAGTCAATAATTCAGCTATTTTACTAATTCTCCAATTTTCTAATTATCTAATTATCTACTAAATCTGTGCTGTCTTCTCTTTCAATCCTAGTTCCCGGGCAATTTCCCTGGCGGTTTCTTCCACAAAAGTCTTGAACTCATCTGGAGGCAGGGGCTTTCCGGGTGCGGGTAGTCTTCTCACTCCTGGAGCCTCAACCAGGGCGGGGAAGTTTCTCAATTCAGCCTTGGGCACTATCTCATACGCTGCGTCCAGATTATCAGCAAAGTATTTTTCCTGGAATCCAGCAAATTTGAGTGCGTGCGCGGTAGCATCCAGCACCGCAACCTCCTCTGCTGAGACAACCCCTTCCTCCCTGGCCCTCAGCAAGCCTGCCAAACATTCACCACCCTGAGTACAGGCAATGTGTCCATTTCGATTGGCAATGAGCTGGCAGTCCATAATTTCCTGCTCGCTTACCTGGACTACAAAAACCCCAGGGCTGCTTGCAGCCTGTTCGTAAGCTTCAACCAACCTCACAACCCGAGGCATGGACACAGGATTGCCGATCATTGTCGCCTGGGCCACACTGGGCCGTACGGTTACGGGGCGAAATACCCGCTTGCTCGGAGCCGACTCTCGATAGTAACGGTATACCGGATCGGCATGTTCTGACTGCACCCCGACAATCTTGGGTAGAGTTTCGATCACTCCTAGATCCAGCAGTTTCAGAAATCCCCCCATAATCGCAGTAATATTGCCGGCATTACCGATGGGAACCACCACCACCTTTTTCTCCAGCTCATAATCAAAGCTCTGTGCTACCTCAAAGGAGTAAGACTCCTGCCCTCGAATGCGCCATGCGTTTTTTGAATTTAGCAATGCTACACTGTAGTTCTCGGCAAGATGTTCTACCACTTTCATACAGTCATCAAATACTCCTGGAATCTCGAATACCCGAGCACCGCTTCCCAGGGGCTGCGATATTTGCTGTGGTGTGACCATCTTGTGTGGCAGCAGTACTGCTGACTTGACCGTCTTACTCATGTAAGCAGAGTACAGGGCGGCGGCGGCCGAGGTATCTCCCGTGGAAGCACATATGGAGAGCACCTCGGTCAACCCTTGATTACGCACCAGGTAATTCAAGTAACTCAAAGCGCAGGCCATACCTCGATCTTTAAAGGAGGCACTCGGGTTCTGCCCGTCATTCTTGAAATAGAAATCCAATCCAACCCACTCCTGCAGTACGTCATTAGCCTGAACAACAGGAGTGTGGCCCTCTCCCAGGTATATGATGTCTTCCAACGGTATCACCGGAGCGATCAGTTCGTGAAAGAGAAATATTCCCCTCAGAGCAGGGTGGTTAAGCATTCTCCGGTGGTCAAAAAGACGCCGCCAGAATGACCCGCTGTACTCTTTCAGACGTTCCCATTCACGATCTTCAATCAACAAGATACTTTTGCACTTGGGACAAGTGTAAAGCAACGATTCAATGGAGAAGACCTCCTCGCACTGCAAGCATCGATAGATCAAATCACCCCTAGGTTGAGGAAAAAGATGGGGTCGAATCTCATCGGGAAAGTCAGCAGCCCTCATTTTTGTCTCCGTGATTTTGTGTAAGTATACCCATCTGGGACAGTGCCAATCGGTGTGAGAGTGGCAAAGCCGCACTGCATCTTTTATTCTGAGGCATCCTTTCTGTCAAGCGCATTTCAACTTTTGCTTTTGTCTTGAACTATCACCAATAAACACACTATACTGAGTGCGAGCCAACAGATCAATGGCCAGCGTGGAAGGAGAACGTGATGATAGACCTGCTTTATATTCGCGACGAGGAAACACATCCAGACGGTACGGTCATCTTCGAAGAGGGAGGATTCAGCGATTGGGTCTACGTTATCCTTGAAGGTGAAGTCAAGGTCAGCAAGAACACGCCGAAAGGCAAAGTAACCGTCGCCAAGCTCGGGGAGGGAGATTTCATAGGCGAGCTTGAATTTTTGGACATGGGAAAAGAACCCCGCTCGGCAACAGTGGCGGCCGTAGGTCCCGTTAAGTTAGGGGTTCTAGATCGTGACAAGCTAAGGCGGGAGTACGACATCCTCTCCCCAGACTTTCGCAAAATTATTCGCACTGTGGTCCAGAGGCTGCGACGCATTACCGTGCAGGCTGCATCCCTGGCCAGCTCCTAGTCTAGAAAATGGAGCACTGGAGTAGTGGTGCATTACAAAATATCAAATGCGAAGCACCAAATCTCAGGGTGTCAGGTGTCAGGTGTCAGGTGTCAGGAAAAAAAACATAGAACCTGAAACCTGAACACTGAAACCTCAGTCATTGAGATTTGTGATTTGGAATTTCTTTTCCTTCAACACTCCATTACTCCATGAGGTATTGCGTCCGACAGGGCCGCCAGATTTTTTCCCACAGACGATAAACCTTGAACGTGCACCTTATGAGTCTCCTCTCTGTTCTTTCCTCATGCTTGACCGTGGTGGAACAAAGCCAATACGTCCAGATAGACGCCGCGGCCATATCTCACCTTCTCAACAGCAATTCACCCCTTGAGATACCAGTCACACCCCAAGGGCCTGCACTATACCACTATTTTGACGGTACTGGAGTTACCGCTGAATGGATCTTCGTACTTGACACCGTCAACCATTGCTTCTGGCCGAAAGTTGGGTCTCCACTCTGGACGGTTCACTATGGAAACGAAGCGCTATCGGGCTACTGGGCGCTGGCTGCTAGTCTGAAGCGGGCCATCGAGGAAAAAATCCCCATCCACCAGGCAAAGATGCTGTCTGCGCTGGACTCGCAGACCCTGGCTCACATCTTCCGTGGAAGCGGCAAGATTCCTCTTTTTGAGGAACGACTGACTAATCTCCGCGCGGCTGGACAGGTACTACTGGATCGATTTCAGGGAAGCTTTATTCATGTGTTGGAAGAGGCCGCAGGCTCGGCAGTGGAGCTGGTGCACCTGTTGGCGGCCGAATTTGCGAGTTTCAATGACACCACTACGTATCAAGGCAACAAGGTATATTTTTTCAAGCGGGCCCAGCTATTGGTCCAGGATTTGTGGACCACCTTCTCTGGAGATACCTGGGGAGGTTTTGTAGATCGGGAGAAACTCACCGCCTTTGCTGATTACAAATTACCTCAGGTTCTTCGCCATCTGGGTCTCATCCGCTACGAACCCGAACTGGCAGAGCTCATTCAAAGGCAGGAGCATATTCTGCCGGGTAGCCCGGAGGAAGTGGAGATCCGGGCGGCAACGATTTGGGCTGTGGAACTCCTAAGACAAGAGCTGGACAGACGCGGTCAGAAAGTAACCTCTGCTCAACTGGACTGCTGGTTATGGCATCTGGGTCAGGATGATACTTACCGCTCCCTGCCGTATCACCGCACACGGACGATTTTCTATTGAGGAGGGTAACTTTAAATTAAATGCTCAAACATAGTACGGGAAACAGCACTCGAATTATTCACAGAGCCCCAAAAAAAGAACCCCTATCGGCCCGGCGCACAGCGGCCGATAGGGGCAAGGGGCACCAAGGGAGACTGGCGTCTCCCTATTAGACATAATTTACAATATTGGGATGTATTGGTCAAGAAAATTATTGACTGCGGCAGCTTTTCTTTCGTAGGGGCGGGGTTTATCCCCATAAGCGATATGAAGTGTTTGTCGCGTGACCATCTCAGAGGACTCAATGCCGTGTAGCAAGCGCTTCGCTCGACGAAATCCCCCTCGATCCCCCTTTACGAAAGGGGGAAGATTCTTAAGTGATTTCATTAAGTTCCCCCCTTTAACAAAGGGGGGATAGGGGGGATTTGAAAGACCTCAGTTTTCTCCTTCACTTTCCTAATCAAACTGTTTATGTATCGCAGCTAGCCTAGTTTTTGGAGAAGCTGACAAAAACCAGGAGCGCTGAAAAATTCCAACTTCGTTTCAGGGCCGAAAGCAATGACATCTGCATCATCTAGGTTCGTCTTCACCGACGGCGCTAGTCTGTTGCCATTGATAAAGGTACCGTTAGTGGAGTTCATGTCTACTAACTGCATAACTCGACTGCCTGGTACTTGGCAGAAATAGGCATGGAGCTTTGACACCATTTTGTTGAGCAGGACGATATCATTGTTGGCTGAGCGTCCCAAAAAAATCATGTGGTCCGACGAATCCCTATCCCTCTTCTCCAGGGGAATAGCCCGGGCCTGAAGAAGGGGCTCGTCCTCGCTGGTGCCAGTTGGCGAAAGGAGATTCTCTACGTCCATTTCAGAAATGGTTTCCACCCTCCCTAGCTTCGTCCGGCTGGAGGGGGCCAGGTAATTTTCCAACAAAATTGAATGTCTATATGTCGCCAGAAATTTCTCCGGCCCTAGCCCTTGCAGGCTCTGCAGATAGTCAAGAACCTTTTCATGATGCACTTCCTCCATGGGGTCCTCCTTCGGGCTTTCATTCCAGCCCGGATGTTTTACGAATTGCCGTCGGCCAGACCGTCCAAATCATAACTCAATTCAGCTGTTGGAGATATGATCAGATGGGAGCAGAAAACTTTGTAGAAAGATCATTACTCTTCTTGTCTGTCGCCGAAATAGTCCTAAAACTCTTCGACAGCCTCTCCCACTGAGGACACTATGGGGAAGATAGAGACAAATCCGGCAATCTCAAAAACCTCCTTTATATATTCCTTCATTGAACAGAGCACGATTTTTCCATCGGAGCGTTTTAGTTGCTTGGTAGCCTTCAAGAGCACGCGCAATCCAGCGCTTGAAATGTAATCCAGACTCTCAAAATCCACAATTACGCTTTTGGTCCCATCCTCGATTACTTCGAATATTTTCTTCTCGAATTCCGGGGACGTATTTGAATCAAGACGACCAAGGAGACCCAAAATACAGATTCCATTCTGTTTTTTCTCTACGACTTCCATCTATCCTTCTCCCCTCTACCCTTTAGGCTTGCAGGAACAATTTCATACAAGCAAATGACTGAACGAGCTAAGGTGTAAACCTGTCAAAGAGTCGGCTGCGTATCTGCAGAAAATCGCTACCTAACGGTTATCTTCTTCTTCACGGTCACAATATTTATATTCCCGCGTCTTTCATAGACCATATCATCCATGAACTTCTTGGTGAGATGAATACCAAGGTTGCCGATCCTGCGCTGGTCAATGGGGCATTTACAATCTGGTTCCTCTGCTTTCAGAGGATCAAAAGGAATTCCGTCGTCTTCTAGCCGTATGATAAGCATTCCGTCTTCATGTGAAATGGCCACCTTGATCCAGTGTACAGCATCGTCGGTATATCCATACGAGATGATATTGCTGAAAAGCTCTTCCATGGATAGAGAGATCTCAAACAAGGTCTTGCTAGAGAGGCCCAGCGCCACTCCGAGCTGCTCCAGGCAACTCCCCAATGTACTCAGTTCAGAAAGGCAGTTCTTCAGTTTCAACGAAACTCTATCTGCTACCATGACCGCAAACCTTCCATAAGTACACAACACTCAGTGGAAACTGAGCTCTCGCAACCTTGTCCATGGATCAGAGCTTGTGTCAGCCTGTTCATATAAGACTCACACCAACCTTCTTTTTACAAGTATCGCACAGTCCGTCTTGATCAATAAAGAGCCTCTCTTCCCAGGAACGAATCCGGTCAACCATGGTTCCCAGAACTCTCGGCATAAGATCAGGGAACTGCTCAATGGCCTTGGCAAACTTCTCCCGGCTCATCACAAGACACGTCATGTCCGTCACAGCTTTGAGAAAAAAAAGACGTCGCATGTCGCCAAGCAATGCCAGCCCACCGAGGAACTCGCCCTCACCATATTTGCCCAGGCAGAATTCGCCTCTCTCATCTTTGCGAACCACCTCGGCAGTTCCTGATAAAATATAGAATGCATTGCCGTCATTGTCATTCTGGTGAAAGAGATAGTCTCCCGGCTTATAAATCTCCCTGGTGAAAAGATAAGCAAACACTTTGAGAGCTTGAAGAGACAGGGCTGAAAAAAAATCTATTCGTCGCAGGATCTCAAGGTTTTCCTGGAACTCACTGGTGTCAGATGCTTGCCTTTTTTCCATAGATGAGTTCATATAACATCCCTTCCTTGGCAATGAGGTCGTCGTACGTCCCCATTTCACCTATTCTTCCGGCCTTCATAACCGCAATCTTGTCATAGCTTTTGATAATGTCAAGACGATGCACCACCGCAATGAGAGTACTTTGACCCTTCCACCTGGTGTCAAGCAAACTCTGTATACGCGCCTGGGATTTATTATCTAGGGCCGAAGTGGCCTCGTCCATTATAAGAACCCGCGGCGCCTTTAGGAAGACTCTTGCTATGGCCAGTTTCTGGCGCTGACCACCAGAGAGCCTGTCACCTTTGCTCCCCACCTGGAATTCCATTCCTATTTCTACAATAGTCTCCAGCAAGTCTTCTTCAATAAGAACCTGGATGATGCTCTGATCTATCTTTTCCTCTGCCTGCGGATTGACGGTTTTGGTCTTTCCGAAGAAGATGTTGTCAAGGATAGTCTGGGAGTAGATATATTCCGAGGCCTGATAAAATGTAAGAGCTCCGGGATCATCTCTGGAAATATCCTCCCTGAAAAGTGCGCGCCCCTCCAATATCAGCTCTTCCAAAATGCTTGGCATCCCAGCCATTTTGTGTATGCCGGGAATGAAACACAATGCGAGTCGCAAAAGGTCGGTTCTGTCCTCTGGTGAGAGATGATGCAGCCTTGTTCTTGCCAGCCGGGTAGCAAGCATTTTGTATTCATTCAACTCGTCCGCTCGAATGGGGCTTTGTTCGAAGAAAACCTTTTCAGGCGGCAGGTCGCCCAAAATATCCACCGTCTGTCTGCATAGCTCTGCGCCATGAGTTAACAGTGGCCGGGTGAGATCGGCCTTATCCAGAAATCGCAGAAAGTAGTCATTTACGGCCAAGTTTTGAAGGCTGAAAGACTCTACGTTGGGTGAGCCAAAAATCAAATTCGCAGCGATGTTAGAGTAGTATAGAAAGTTGTCTTCATCGAAGAATTCGACGTAATCCGCCAGTTCCTCAACAAATTCTCGCTTGAAGCGGTCGCGAACTCGAACAATCTTTGAGGCCAGATCCTGGTGCTCATCGTAGACAAGAATGGTATTCAGTCCGAAACGGAGAACATCCACAAAGATCCCTGTCTGTTGGAGAGCTTCGATCATGTCGTCCAGGGATGGCATGGCATCACTCTCGCCAATTTCATCACTGTCAAGCTTGGCAGCACAAGAGTAAATAATATTATCCTTGATTGTCCCTTCGAAAGTAAAGGGCGTTTGGGAAACAAAACCGATGTTGTATATCACGTCTTTCTTGGACAGATCCGCCACTTCCTCACCACCAAGCAAAACGTGTCCACCAGTATATTTATAGAGTTGTCCAACGCACTGGGCCAAAGTGCTCTTACCACTGCCGGAGAAGCCCACCAGGGCCAGTTGCTCTCCGGGCTTCAGTGAGAGATTGATTCCATCGAGCAACTTGATACCACCTTCGGCCAGAAATGACAGGTCCCTGACCTCTATACTGCCCTCTAGCTCGTAAGGCTCGCGGTCATCTGGTTCAAGAGCGTGCTCGGGCAACTCATCGAAGTATTCCATGGTTCTCTTGTAGCGAACACTCGCGTCCTGATAAACTTGGTAGAATGCAATAAGCTCTTTCCAGGGATCGTAGATTTTCTCCTGAGCCGAGATAAAAGCGACCAGCGCCCCAAGATCCAGTCGGCCTTTGATAGCCAGATAACCTCCCACGATAAAAACGAGAAAAGGGCTTAAGTTGTTAAAAAAATTGTTTACCGATTTGACCGAAAATTTATAGAGATTCCAGACAATCCTGATCTTGTATAATTTATCAATCATTTTGTCATATCTGCTGTTTTCAATCCGGTAGGAGCCGTTGCCGTGAATCTCATGAATACCGCTGATAGCCTCGCCTATTTTGCCTGAAAGTGTCCTGGTCGTGTCCACCCTGCGTTTGTTGGCCTTATTGGCTTGATTCTGCAGTCGAGGGAGCAGAATGAGAATCATGGGGTATATGCTGAGTGTGATTCCCGCCAGGAGCGGATTGAGCCAAATCAGATAGCCAGCAAAAGCGAACAGAGTAAGAATGCTGGCCACCGGGACCCCTATTGCCATGCCTACGAAGTTTCCTGACGAGGCGAGCTCAGTAACCAGGGATGCAACCACCAAACCTGGCTGGGTCTTTCTGAAAAAATTTAGAGGAAGGGTCAGAATGTGATGATAGAGAGCCTTTCTCATGTCGGCCAGGGCTCGTTCGCCGATGAGATTTTGGAGAACGCTGATCAGGTATTTTAGTCCAGTGGCGGTAACGACCGCGGCAAGATACAATCCGCAGTATAAAAACAACAGCTGGATTTCCCCTAACCTGATAGCTTCATTGATAATCCTTTTCTGCATTTCTAGCGGTAGGACTCGAGCAAAAACCGCAATCAGGATGATAAGTAAAAGGAGCGCTTGAAGCTTAAGATTGCTTGATCGAATCCATGAAGGGAGAGACCTTTTTACCACTGGGGTTTCAGTCTTTCTCATAGCAGAAAACTCCTCCACGTTTTTCATATGATCATGAGATGTGATGATTGCTGACTGAGGGTGTGAGGTATTGTAAACTGCATCGGGTTGTTATGCAAAAGTTTTCCCTTGTTTTTTAGTGGGTTACACGCCTTGCAGAAGGATAGATTCATTTCCTCGGACCTGCCATCGTTGAAAATGACCTGAATTATCCTTACAATATAACATTATCCTTACACTAGAAACCCGAAAAGGCCATCACCATGAGAGTAGCTTTGCATTACCTTTTTGCGACCACAGTGCTGACCGTGTACGGTGCGCAGATCTGACCGTTTCTCGAGAGTCAACCCCCCGTGATTCTGGGGGTGAGCCTTCTTATCCCTTTGCTGGCGGCCTTGGCAGTGCGCAGACCCTTGGAACGTTTTTTGGTGCTCTCCGCCCCCGAGGTTGTCCAGCCTAAACGGCAGTTTTACCTGGATTTCTCACTGTGTTTAGCCGCTGGATTCGCGCTCAACAATTATAACTTTGTAGTCCACAACCTGCCGGTGCCTAACGTACTTAGGCTCCTCCTGGGTTTCGTTGTGGCCGGATTCTTCCTCTCCTTGGATACCTCCCTTGCCAGGGAACGTGCTATCATCCATAAAGCTCTCGCCCAGAATACGGCTCTGCCGCCTCCAAAACGCCTCTACTCTATGACCAGGAAGTTCTCTCTGGTCGCGGTCACCACTACCCTTTTTGTTTCGCTCATCATTGGCTTGGTTATCGCGGGCGACATCGCCTGGCTCGCTACGATCGGCCAAGATGCGACGTCCGTCTTTCGAGCACAGCAATCGGTGATGTTCGAGGTTTTATTTGTCATGGTCGTCCTATTGGCCTGGGTTGTGAACCTGATCATATCTTACTCGAGAAACCTGAAGCTCCTTTTTCAGAATGAAACTACCGTACTGGAACAGGTGAGCCGGGGTGATCTCTCCAGACTGGTACCGGTGGCCACCAGCGATGAATTTGGTGTCATCGCCGGACACACCAACACCATGATTGAAGGGCTCAGACACCGAATGGAGCTTATCACCGCTCTCAAGCTGGCCGAGGAAGTTCAGCAGAATCTTCTTCCACAAAAACCGCCTTCCCTGCCGGGGCTTGATATCGCCGGGACTAGTATCTATTGTGACGAGACGGGTGGGGACTATTACGATTACTTTGAGCTGTCCAACGGCCGGCTCGGCGTGGTCGTTGCGGATGCTTCAGGACACGGTGTGGGTGCGGCACTGCTGATGACTACGGCCCGGGCGCTTCTTCGCCAGCGGGCTGCAATGAGTGGTGACCTGGCCCACATTGTTTCAGATGTGAACCAGGAGCTCTTCAGAGACGTGCAGGAAAGCGGTCGATTCATGACCATGTTCCTGCTGGCAATCCACCCCGCTGCCAAAACCTTACGCTGGGTCCGCGGTGGTCACGACCCGGCCATTTTGTACGATGCCGCGGCAGACACATTTCAAGAACTGACCGGTGAAGGTATGGCCCTGGGAGTTGATAAGGACTTTGAATTCCAAGAATTCACCCGTGAGGGCTGGACTCCCGGCAGCGTTATTATTGTAGGTACCGACGGTATTCGTGAAGCCCACAATGAACAGAACGAGATGTTCGGCCTGGACCGTTTACGGGAAGTCATTCGCAAACACGCCGCCGAACCCGCAGAGGCCATCCAAGACAGTGTCATTCACGCCCTTCGCACTTTTCAGGGAGATGCCCCCCAGGAAGATGACATTACGCTGGTTGTGGTCAAGCTTCTATGAACAAGAGGGGAGTCCAGATAAAGTAAAGAAAAAGGGACTTGCAATGTATCACAAGTCCCTTTGATCTAACTTGGTAGCGGGGCCAGGATTCGAACCTGGGACCTTCGGGTTATGAGATGGATTAGTAAGATATAACTAGTTGAAATTACTACATACTCTTATATGCAAGTTGCAGTTATTTTGCCCCAATCTGCAACCTATACGCAACCATTTTCCACGTTTTGCAAAGCTGACTTCAAGGGGGGGCCTTACCCTCCCCCATTTGACCCAATCCTAACATCCATATTCAAAAATAAGGAGGCTCCACTGTCACCTGGAGCCTCATTTTCTACCTTTAGGCACCATCTCAGCGAGTAGGTAACCTTACTGCGATTTTTTTGTAAGGATTTCATTTTAGTAGTGCATTTCACAAAGCTGGTGGCCATGAACTGAAACGGCGTGTAGGTCAGAGCAGCCCCACCAGAGAGATCAGGCTGTCCTGTTACGGCAGGTGCGAAGCCCAACTTAAAGTTTGCAGTTTCTTATTCTTGGATAACGCCAGATATTGTGTCTAGTTCTAGAAAGGCTAAGTGTGAATTAAAGTATGCTATATAAAGTTTCCTATCAGTTCGCTGGGACTTCAACTTATAACGCTAGAGGTAAAGTCTCCGTTTGACTTTTACTTGCTCCTAACAAAGGTCAAACGGAGATCTGACCCCTTTACCCTTCACTCAGAGCTTTGCAAAGACCAATACCGCGTTTTGCCCGCCGAAACCAAAAGCATTTGATATAGCCGCGCTAATGCTCTCTTCGCGTGCTTCATTGGGCACCACATCGAGGTCGCATTCCGGGTCTTTTGTCTCGTAATTGATTGTCGGTGGCAGAATGCCATAATGTACAGTGAGCGCAGTAGCAACAGCTTCGATAGCCCCCGCAGCACCCAGGGTGTGGCCTATCATGGACTTGTTCGAGCTTACCGGAACACTTCTGTCTCCAAAGACCCGACGGATGGCTATGGTTTCTATCCTGTCATTGACCTTTGTGGATGTCCCGTGGGCATTGATGTATCCAATATCTTCCGGGTTGAGTTCTGCATCCTTCAGAGCTCCCTCAATGGCGGCTGCGGCCCATTTGCCGTCCGGGTCGGGAAGAACGATGTTGTAAGCATCGGAAGTCATACCGAAACCTCTGAGGACTGCTAAAGGTTCCGCTTGGCGCTTTCGGGCATGTGCCAAGGTTTCAAGAACCAGTACCCCAGCCCCCTCTCCAATCACGAATCCATCCCTGTCCGCATCGAACGGGCGGCTGGCCCTTTCAGGTTCGTCATTGCGTCGGGAAAGGACACTCATGCAAGCGTAGCCATCTACCACAAAGGGGGTAATGGTAGATTCCGCGCCACCAGCGAGGATGACGTCCGCCCTCCCTTCCCTGAGAAGTCCAAGTGCCGTGCCGACGGCACAGGCGCCCGTGGCACAGGCCGCAGCCACTCCCAGATTGGGCCCATGAATCCCTAGGACAATCGCTGCATTGCATGCGGGCATATTAGGAATGACCCGAGGGACTGATAGAGGATTAACAGAGCCTGGCCCTTTCTGCCGAAATCTGAGGTGCTGCTCTTCGATGTTGGTGTAATCCCCGGCTGCCGACCCGATGACACACCCGATCCTTGCCGGGTTCTCTTCTTCGAGGTCAAGTCCGGCGTCCTTCACCGCCTCAATTGCAGCACATGAGGCAAGCTGCGATACTCTAGCCATTCTACGGGCCTGCTTGCGGGAGATAAAGTCTTCAGGATTAAATGAGCCCACTTCGGAAGCAATCTGGCTCAGGTGTCCCTCCGGGTCGAACGCTTGGATACGCTGAACACCGGATTTGCCGGATATGAGAGCGTTCCAAAAATCAGCCCGGTTGCAGCCAATGGAAGTAAAAACCCCGATTCCGGTGACCACAATCGTTTTTTCGTTGGGCATTATCACTTCCTGTTCTTACTCAGGTAGTAGGCACTCTCTTCGGCGAGTTGGTGGGGATTACCGGTTGAAATCGTCCATTTCGAATACTCTCGTGAAAGGGAGGGACGACCAGAATTTATAAGTTTCACATATTTCTCTAGTATCATTAATAAAACATTGCATGAAGAAGTTTCCACTATTAGCCCTTCTTAAAGAATTTTACAATTTTATGGACGTCCGCTTTTCACCACACTTGCAAACTTAGTATGGTCCGACCACCGACCGTTGCTTATCCGGCCGGAGGAGCCCAAAGACCTATTTCTCGTGCTTTGCCCGAGGAGATCCAGGGATACTGCCTCTCAAGATCTTCCAGCCTTCCTTTGTAGTGATGCACCCTTACACGCATCTCTCCGTCCTCGGGATCAGCTCTGAGGGCGGCCTCAGCATCGCGCAAAAGTACCCTAAGCTCAAGGTACTCCCTTTCCACGTGTTGGAACTCCTTTCGAAACTTGTAAATGCTTTCTAGCTCCGCCTCAACATCCCCGTGATCTTCAAAAAATGACATAACCCTCATAACCTTTTCCTTATCGTCCGAATAGCCTGTCCGCTGGGGCGGGTGGCTAATCTAAAGTTATTAGCTTAAGTCTACCGCATTCTTCTTGAAACAGAAAGGGGACATTGTTGTGACTTTGAGGTCGGACCAAGGTAATATAAGGGCTACTTCTTATTTCTGAATATTTGGTGTATTTACCAGATCTTTGTGTGTTTTCACCGAACGTTATGCGGCTGCGGATACCCTAGCGCAGAATGTGGTAGCTGGATCTTCAGGGACAAAGTGTGGATTAAAGTAGAGTCTGTCGAAAAACCCTAAAACTCTCAATTCTGGGACCAATCATGAATCGTAACTAGTTGATTTTACTAGATGCGAAAATCGGAAAAATGTGCACCCAGGACTTTTTCGACAGTCTCGTATGTAATCCACATTCCCAGAGTCTGAATGGAGTGTAAAAAAGCGGAGCCGAAGCTCAGCAGTGTTCTTATAGAAATGAATATTTGAAGGCAGGGCTGGTTGGCGACACTGCATTACCGACACCGAGTCGATTAGTCTGCATGGCTTGCCACACTCACTTTTACCCGTGACGAAAATACAGCGCAAAACAACCTCTAGCTTCGGACTGAGCAGTAGCTTACTCATCCTCAGATGGTAGTTCTATACTTATGTTGAGATCGTAGGAAGGGTCACGTGGTGCCCTGCTGCTGCCGTAACGAATTACACCACTATATTCTTCGATTGCCACTCGGGCATCTTCGAAGGCTCTCCTGTCATTTGCCTCAAGTCGTGGGCAATGATGAATGTGCTTTTCTGGCTCCTTGGCAATCTGATCTATAGCTTCTAAATAGGTATGAGCAAATTCAACAACATTTATATATATCCAATCATAGGATTTATAATAGACTCGGCCCTTTTCTGGGCGATCATATATAACACCAAATTCTACACCAACCTTTGGCATACCTTGATGAACGATACCATTTCTTACAATCATATAAATAAATTCAGCAATAGGCTCTGACAAGTTCATGTAGCTTTTCATAAACTCAACAGAGCGTTTCCTACTTCCCTTATGAAAGCCGTAGCGCATTCCTCCTAAGCTATCTATTCCATTCACTATAACAGCCAAAAGGGGGCCTGCACAATTTAGTTCCTTTTCAAGAAGCTCCTGCACATCTCCCTTGCTGTATCTAATAGAAGACCTTTGAAAATACGCAATCGCATTTTCTTGCATTTCTTATCTCCCTCTTACTTTCATTTATTTCCTCGTATATTTCTCTTGTGGAAAAGCGACAGCAGGAACTCCTGCTTCTCTCAGGCTACAATAACGAGGTGCGCTTTGTAAATAAGCAAGGAGTGCCAAATATTTTTTCAAAGTTGAGGCTCTGAACAGGAACTGAAGAGGTTGCTGTCATGCTTGATGGTGCGGTATGCTCTTTAAAGGCGAACTTTGTGTTTCTGGCCACGGTCTTGGTATAATGGCTCTGCTTGATATGGACTCCTTGGTGCCCTTGCGCGCCTTCTTCCGCAGAAGCACGGTCAATGGGGTGATTAGGGCCCTAGAACTAGCGACAAGTGGTTATCACCGCATAATCTCGGCTGAAATATACACGAGCGGTACTGAGAGTGTTCATGAAAATAGTGGATATCCTACATGCGGATTGCATCATTCCAGAACTACACTCTCAGAACAAGGAAGAGGTGCTGGAGGAACTCACCACAGCTTTGTTGAAGTA
>JAUVTM010000149.1 GCA_030601545.1 Syntrophobacterales bacterium | reverse complement strand
TTTTGAAGGAAAAAACAATAGTGTAAAGAGGTCCTGCGTTTTATAACGAGGAGATTCTTTAGCACTTTTTTTCACGTAACATATATAAAACACACCAACATACCGAGTCAAGAATATTTTTTCACGAGCTCAGATTGAATGCGGGCAAATAATGCGGTACCACAAGGTATACAAAGAGATTGTCAGTGGTCGGTTGTCCGTTGTCAGTTGCAGAAGATTTCTCCTCGCTCTTGCTTTGCAGCAGACAATAGACAATCGTCATACCGGACGAGGCGAAGCCGAGATCCGGTATCCAGTAGCCGCCTTTTTTCTGGATTCCGGACAGTCGCTTCGCGCCTTCCGGAATGACGGAATTGGCTGCTCGCACTAAAAATATTGAGTTTTTCATCAGCCCGGTGGTGCCTAGTGCCTAGTCTTGGCTGCCAGCTAGGTATTCCCTATGCGCCTGCCAGCCCGGATATTTCATGAATGGCCTGCTGCGACCGCGGATATGACCGTCCTTCCGGGCGTCCTCGGGTGTCGGACCCTGCGACGTACTGTTCAGTACGCCTCGGAACCAATCCCGCGGTGTCGCGGGACGGTTGCCCGGTGGCACAGACCTCTCCACGGTCTCGCAACAGCAATTCATGAAATATCCGGGCTAGGCACGCCTGTTGCATATGATTACTTGGGATATTGTGGACTTTGCATTGCAATATCTTCTCAATATTTTGTAGAATTTCCAAGACCTATTTAAATAGGTAGTGCTGCTCACTAGCAGCGAAAGGAACTTAATTGAAAGAAATCCCCCTCGATCCCCCTTTACAAAAGGGGGAGATTCTGAAGTGATCCGCTTAAGTTCCCCCCTTTGATAAAGGGGGGTTAGGGGGGATTTTGCGGAAAGACAAATCCCTATGAACCTCTTTCAGACGAGCCTGAGAACAAAGGTGGTCTTGAGCCTCACCTTTTTGATGGCTTCAGCCATGCTATTGATTGGCATGGTCATGCTCAAGGTGAGCCAGCGCGACCTGGTCCAGGCCAAGGTTGAGCAGGGGTTACTGCTCAAGAGTTCATTGGAACAGTTACTCACTAGCCCTCTCGGCTCGAGCCGCGACAGGATTGACCTCAGCAGTAGCAGTTCGCTGCTGGACGGCTTTCAAGGCGAACCCCTGGAAACGATGACCAGGTGGAAGATCACCGTGACCGACCAAAACGGTATGGTGGTATATCCCAGGCCAGGGCAGGAGCCGAATCAGCAACGGCCAGTGCCTGAGCTCCAGCGGGTAATACGGCTCGGGCTGGAGAGCGTCTCCTTCTCCCCGTCCCCCAAAGCGTTCTGGCAGCAGCTGCCAGAAAAGATCATACTTGCTGCCCCCCTTGCCCGCGACAGGAAAGTAATAGGGGCGCTCCGCTTGGAGGCGTCGCTGGCGGACGTGCGTCGTAGTTTGGGGCGATCCCAAAAACTCCTGCTATTCTATATAGTTCTGGATATTCTGATTCTCGTAGCATTCGGCACCTATATGTTTTCCAAACTAGTGGTCAAGCCGGTGCAGCAGTTGGTACAGACCGCCGATGGTTTCCAGGAGGGAGATAAAATACCCGATGTAAGCGCAGGAGAGCAGAACGAGTTGGGAAAGCTGTCCCAAGCACTCAACGCTATGCTGCAGAGGTTGGCAGAGAACAAAGAGGAACTCCGTCAGCATGTCATCTCCCTGGAGCAAACAAACCTGGAACTGAAAAGAGCCCAGCAGGAAGTTATATTCAGTGAGAAGTTGGCCTCAGTCGGCCGGTTGGCGGCGGGCATTGCCCACGAGATTGGTAACCCCATCGGCATCGTTTTGGGGTACTTGGAACTCCTGCAAAGAAAGGACATTGACGAGACTGAGCGCTTGGAACTGATCAACCGCATGTCAACGGAGATCCAGCGTATTAACCAGACCATCAGGCAACTGCTGGATTTCTCTCGCCCGGGTCCCGGGGAAAGGCAGGTCATCCCGGTTCATCCCCTGATTCAGGAGACCCTGGCTGTTTTGGATCATGAATTTAGGAAACAAGAAATAGAGGTGGTCCTCGAACTCAAGGCTGAATCGGATACGGTTTTTGCCAAGGCAGATCAGCTCAAGCAGGTATTCCTGAACCTGATGGTAAATGCTGCAGATGCTATGGAGGCTACCAATGAGCGACCTCAGGGAGGTCAACTGCGGGTTCACACCAGGTCTTTTGCCGGGGAGAGTCTGGTGAAAAAGGACGTTGGCAGCAAGCCTCTGCGTCGGAGCACAGATCCGATTGCAACAGATTTCAGCCATCTCCGGCGAATTCATGGAACCACTGAGGATCGCTGGATCGAAATCCAATTCGCTGACACCGGAGTCGGCATCACTCAGGAAGACCAGGAAAGGGTTTTTGATCCTTTTTTTACCACCAAAGAGGCGGGTAAAGGTACTGGTTTGGGGTTGTCGGTGAGTATCCAGATTATTGAGACACTGGGGGGGCGCATGGAGTTGAGTAGCCGCTCCGGGGAGGAGACCAAGGTATCTATCTGGTTGCCCGTTTCCGAGCAAGATTCCAAGCAGCGGACAGGAGAGAGCAGAAGGCAGCAGGCAGAGAGCAGCAGGCAGTAGGCAGCAGGCAGAGGGCAGCGGGCAGTTGGCAAAGGGAATGATCTGGCTGCGCGTCAGTAGTCGGTAGTCCGTTGTCCGTTGCAAAGTACGCATAGGGCATTGGAGAATGATGAATATCGAACAAGGAATTTCGAATTACGAACCGGATATCAAGAATTCTTCATTCAGAATTCGTTTTTCGAAGTTCGTTATTTTTCAATAATCCGGTGGGGCCGGCCTCCGTGCCGGCCGAAGGAAGTAGAAAGCAGGCAGAGAACTATGATTCGTAGGGCCGGTCACAGTACCGGCCGGAGGTGGGAATTCATCAACGAAAGACTTTATGGCGGGTGCGGTGACCCGCCCTACGGTCTGAACTAAGTCCGTCATTCCGGAAGTCGCGAAGCGACTATCCGGAATCTAGAAAGAAACAATAGTCTACTGGATACCCCTTCGACTTCGCTCAGGGTGGTGAGCCTGTCGAACCACGGATCTCGACTTCGTCTCGTCCGGTATGACGCTTGGGCCGTTTCCAGGCTTTTTCAGCAGCCTGCTATGCACTGAATGGCGTTATCCAAGACGAGTAAGGTAATTCAATGAATGAAGAAAAGCGGATTCTCGTCATTGACGATGAAGAAAACATGCGCCATATGCTAGCCGTGCTCTTGGAGAAAGAGGGCTACCAGGTGGACAGTGCCGCTGACGGCAAGCAGGGTCTGGACCTCGCCTCTGAGAGTTTCTATGATCTCATTCTCTGTGATTTGAAAATGCCGGTCATGGACGGCATGGCTTTTCTGGAGAATTTCAAGGATATGCAACTGGAGTCTACGGTAATCGTCATGTCCGCCTATGGTACCATGGATACCGCCATCGAGGCGATGAAACGTGGAGCATATGACTATGTGTCCAAACCTTTCAAGCCCGATGAAATCATGCTTACGCTCAGGAAGGCAGAAGAGCGGGAACGGTTACGCAGAGAGAACCGGTTGCTGCAGCAAAGCGTGCGGGAGCGCTATAGTTTTGCCCAGATGATTGGCCGCAGCCCCCCCATGCAGGAGATTTTTGCCACCATTGAGAAGGTGGCCGAGTACAAGACCTCGGTCCTCGTTACCGGGGAAAGCGGAACAGGCAAAGAACTCATCGCCAGAGCCATTCACTACAACAGCTCCCGCGCTGACAAGCCGATGGTTACAGTTAATTGCGGTGCGATTCCGGAGACTTTGCTGGAGAGTGAGCTCTTCGGTCACAAGAAGGGGGCTTTTACCGATGCCATCAAAGACAAAAAGGGGCTTTTCCAGGAGGCCCATGGGGGCTCAATTTTTCTGGACGAAATTGGCGAACTGCCGCGACCCTTGCAGGTAAAACTTCTCAGAGCATTGCAAGAGGGGGAGATAAAGCGGGTGGGGGATACCCAATCCATCAACATAGATATCCGGGTTCTGGCGGCCACCACCAAAGACCTTGCTGAAGAGGTGAAAAATGGCCTTTTCCGGGATGATCTTTACTATCGCATCAATGTTCTCCATGTTGTGGTGCCGCCCCTGCGCAAACGTTCTGAGGATATACCCATGCTCACTCAGCATTTCATAGAGAAAATCAGCAAGCGGTTGCATTCAGAGGTGGATGGGGTCAGTCCCGCTGCCGCCAGCGCCCTCCAGCGTTACGAGTGGCCGGGGAACGTGCGGGAACTGGAGAACTTCATCGAACGGGCCATGGTCATGACCGGTGGCCGTACCATCGAGTTGGCAGATCTCCCACCTCATTTGCAACCAAAAGCGGAACCCGTGGAATATCTGGCGAATGACGAAAACCTGTCGATAAAGGAAGCCAGCCGGAGACTGGAAAGAACACTCATTCGGAGGGCTCTGGAAAAAACCGGTGGCAACCGCACTCAGGCTTCAAAGATACTGGAAATCAGCCATCCTGCTCTGCTCTATAAGATAAAGGCATATGGGTTGGATTCCTCTTCCGGGTAGGAAAGCGGTTTTTCCCTGGCAGCCAGGTAGTACGGGTGGAGGTTTCAGGTGTCAGTGTTCAGGTGTCAGGCAAAAAACAAAGTACTGACACCTGACACCTGACACCCGACACCATGAATACTGAAGAGGTGAAAAATGTTCCGCAGAGCGATTATCTTACTTTTGACAGTGGGATTTTTTTCCTGTAGTCAACCGGCTGATGACAGGCAGGAGTCAGCCGAATCCGGCTATGGGGCTGAAGAGACAGCCAGGGTCAGATTTATTTGGATTGAACCCGCAAATCCCACAAGTTATTCAAATTTGAAGGCTGAGGTGGAAGTTCGGGGAGATCCGGAAGCACGGCTCGGCTACCAGTGGCTGAAAAATGACCAGCCCATTCCCGGGGCTATTCAGAATGCTCTTGCCAAGAAACATTTTAACCGGGGAGATTTCATCTCGGTTCAAGTCTGGGTGGTTCAGCCCGGGAGTAACAAAAACCCGGTTACTGCTGACGTGGTTATGATTGGCAATACTCCGCCGGCTGTTGAGTGGGTAGCCATCGGGCCCGCTCCTCCCACTTCCACCGCGGAACTCAAAGCAGTGGCCAGTGGGAAAGATCTGGATAATGACGCGATGACGTATACGTACGAGTGGATAGTGAATGGTGAGACCGTGGTGGGTCCGGAGGGTCCAACTATGGCCAACCGCTACTTTCGCAGAGGCGATGAAGTACAAGTGGCTGCCGTCGCCTTCGATGGTACTGATTGGGGACAGTCCAATACTTCCATTAAGGTGATCATTCAAAACAGTCCGCCAATGATCGTCTCCAAGCCCCCGGCGCAGTTGGAGGAAGGGGCCACGTATCGCTATGAAATAAAGG
>JAUVTM010000037.1 GCA_030601545.1 Syntrophobacterales bacterium | reverse complement strand
GATCCCGGTAGGCATCTTTGCCTGGATTGCTTTCAGCCTGCCCACTGTGATGGTCAACTATGGTCACATTGTTGCAGTATTATCTGATCCTTTGGGTTTGGGATGGGATCTATTTAACACCGCAAATTCTCACTTCAAACCATTCTATCCCGAGTGGATACCAGTGATCCAGGGGATCATATTACTGACAGGGCTTTACTTTGGCACAAGTCGGGGATACCTGGCGCTTGGTGATTTGGTGCGCGATCCTGTTGCAAGAGCCAGAGCCATGATTTTCCCATCTCTGTTTGCCCTTCTGGCTGTCAATATATTATTGAAACTTTACATGGGTTAGTTTTACTTGCCAAGGCAAAATTGACTAAAGATCTGATCCAATAAATCTTCGGTTGTGGTCAAACCAACAATCTCTCCCAGGTGGGCCAGAGCCTCCTGTAATTCAAAAGCGATGAGTTCTGCGGAAGACTGATCATCAAACAATTCCAGCCCCCGGTTCACTGCCTCCAGACTTCGCTCCAAGCACAGCTTGTGCCGCAGGTTGGGAGCTACTACTGAGGTCTCTGTGTCGAGCCGTCCCCCGAGAATGGAGAGGAAAACGGCGTCCTTCAATTCTTCCATACCATCGCCATAAAGTGCAGAGGTCTCCACGATGGTCTCTTCAGGAAAACGGTCCCTGATAGCGGCAAAATCAGGATGGGCTTCAAGGTCTACCTTGTTCAGGACAATAAGCCTTGGTTTGTTACCAATGTCTCTGTAAAGCTGAAGATCCTCAGGTGCCAGTGGGATACTTCGGTCCAACAGGAACAGTACCAGGTCAGCCTGAGCCAACCGTTCTCTGGTAAACTCCATGCCCAGTTTCTCCACAAGTTCCTCAGCCTGGTGCAGGCCTGCGGTGTCCATGAGCCTCAATGGAATTCCTCTGAGGCTAAAGGATTCTTCAATAACGTCACGGGTGGTGCCAGGAACGGGAGTAACCAGGGCACGGTTGGAGCGAAGGAGCTTATTAAGCAAACTGGATTTTCCAACATTAGGCTTGCCGGCGATGATTACCGCCAGACCCTCCCGCAGGATACGACCATCCTCATAGTGCTCCAGTAATTGAGTTATGGGATCCCGTACCTGCTGACGGAAGCGTGCAGCCAGATGTTCACTTGCCAAAATTTCCAAATCCTCATCCGGAAAATCGATGGCTGCCTCCAGCATCGCAAGAAGATCCAGGAGGTGGCCACGCAGTTCTGTGATGATGGTTTGGAGCTCACCTCTAAGGTGCTCGCTGGCAAGATCAAGACTTCGCCTGGTTTTTGAATGAATCAGGTCTAAGACCGCCTCAGCCTGGGTCAAGTCAAGGCGCCCGTTTAGGAAAGCACGACGGGTGAACTCTCCAGGTTCTGCCAACCGGGCACCAGCCCGAATCACCAGGCCTAGAATGAGGTCTAGGACAGCGAAGCCGCTGTGACAATTGATCTCGACCACGTCTTCCCTAGTGTAGGTTGAGGGTGCGCGCATGAAGCTGACAAGCACCTCATCCACGATCTTTTCAGTTTTGGAGTCAACGATGTGGCCGTGATAAAGGTGGTGGGATTGTACGGTTTGAAGAGAACCGGATTGGTCAAACAGTAGGCGGCCAATGGCCCAGGCCTCAGGGCCACTAATTTTTATGATGCCGATACCGCCAGCGCCTATGGGGGTGGCGATGGCGGCAATGGTATCCTCGAATGACTCGCAGAGTTTCATTGCCCCCGGAACCACTGGGCCCGGATTGAGGTTGGGCCTATGAGTTACGTGAAGTGGTCTGTTTTTCTCCAGAGTGTTCTTTTTTCACGGGAAAGACCACCACTTTACGCAAGGCCCCATCCCCCTTGCTTTGTGTCCGCACTTTGCGATCGTCCTTTAAGGCCAGGTGAATGATACGGCGGTCGTGGGAGCTGAGGGGGCTGCTGGCTGCCGGTTTGCCAGATTTCTTAGCGCGGTTTCCCAAATTCAGAGCCACCTCGGTAAGGGCCTTGCGTCTCCTCTCCCGATAATTTTCTGTATCCACAACAATGTGTGCCTTTTTGGATGCTCGCCGGTTGTAGATCTTGTTGACAATAAACTGCAAAGATTGGAGGGTCTGGCCTCGCTTTCCTATGAGCAGGCCGGAGCCGTTGCTCGATATGTCCAATTTGATCCGGTCTTCCGCCCAAGTAGCTTGCACAGTGGTTGGAACCTGGATGTGGGCCAGAATGTTTTCCAGAATTTCTCTCGCTTCTTCAAGCGAGGTATCATCGCTGGATTCTTTTGGGGACACCAGGATCTTTGCTTTTCTGGTACCAATGCCAAAGATGCCGGATGAACCGTGGGAAACAATTTCAATTTCCAGCTGGTCCGCAGTAAGGTTTAGACGTTGACAAGCCGTTTCAATGGCCTCCTCAACTGATTTTTCCTCTATTTCCATGGTAGACATGGTTTCCTCCGCAATACACAAACCGAACAGTAAAATATGCTCTCAGTAACAGTCAACAGTAGACACAATCAGGCTGTTTTTTTGTTGATGTAATACTGTTGACCAACGGACAAAATGTTGTTGACCAGCCAGTAAAGTACCAGACCGCTGGGAAAGTTCACAAAAAAGACGGTGAAGACCACAGGCATCATCATCATCATCTTCTCCATTTTGGGGTCACCACCGGTGGGTGACATCTTCTGTTGGGCAAACATGGACACGCCCATAAGCACGGTCAGTATAGGAAGTCCATCACCGAGATAAGGGATTTGGACCCCAATCGGGAACCGATCCGGCGCCGCCAGATCATTAATCCACCAGAGGAAGGGAGCATGACGAATGGCTATGGAGCTATAGAGCAGCCGATATAAGGCAAAGAAGACCGGAATCTGCAAGACCATAGGCAAACAGCCTCCTATGGGGTTTACCTTATGGGTCCGGTACATTTGCATGACCTCTTGGTTCATCTTTTCTTTGTCATCTTTATATTTTTCCCTTATTTTTTGCATCTTTGGCTGAAGTTTCTTCATTGCCTTCATGGACACATAGCTCTTATGGGTGAGCGGCCAGAAAAGAAGCTTAATGAGCAGGGTTAGTAAGATGATAGCCGCCCCATAGTTGTGGAGATAACGGTAGAAAAACTTCAGACAGACAAGCAGTGGTTGCGCAATGATATCAAACCAGCCAAAATTAACCGCTTTGGCAAGTCTGGGGTCAGCGGCTTTCAGAATGTTTACCTCCTTGGGCCCGAGGTAAAGCTTGTAGCTAAATTGCTGTTGGACTCCAGGTTGAAGAGTTAGTTTGGGGCCAATTAAGGTAATCTCCACCATCTGGGTGGCCGTATCCAGGGCTTCAAGTTGAGCATGATTGGGAGTTAGGTTCACAGGTAGCAGAGCCATGATGAAGTACTGGCCAGTGTAGGCAACCCAATCAATGGGACCAGGAAACTTCTCTTCCCCTTTGATCTTTTTAAATTTCACTTCCTCCAATTCATTGTTTACCAAAAGAGAGGGCCCTTGAAAGGTGTAGCGGCTCCCGGTCGCGGAGGAGAGGGGCTGGCTAATGAGGCTGAGAGTGGGGGCATTTTCCCAAGGCTGGCCGCCCAGGTTCTCAACGCTCACGGAGAGATCGATCAGGTAGCTGTCCGCAACGAAATGGTACTGACGAGTAATGCGCAACCAACCTGGTGCTTCGTAGCTGAAGGTAAGTGTGTGGTTTTGACCATCGCTGACCGTCACATTTGTTTTGCTATCGGCCACATAAGAGGCCAGGTTCAGCGCTGCGACCGGGCGATCCACAAAATTGAATGCCAGGGGCAAATCCTCTATCCTGCTCGTCTTGACCAGTTCCTTCCCCGGCGAATCCTTCTCTATGGTTTCCCGATAGCGTTTGAGAACAAAACTTTTTAACCGGGCGCCGGTTTCCGTAAACACCGCACGGTAGAGCGGGGTTTCTACCGTCACATCCCTACCTGTGTGAGCAGCCGGAGCTGGGAAAGAAGGTGTTGAGGTTGCGGGAGCTTCACTTGTGGGGATCTTAGGAACCGTAGGTTCCGCCTGGTCAGGCTTGGTTGGGGCCGGAGGAGCCTGCTCAACCGCAGGCGAGGTACTGGGTGGAGCCGGCTGCCTTTTCGGGACGAAAAACTTTTCCCACAAAACCAGCACGATGATGCAAAGCACTATCGCCAATAAAACGCGTTTTTCCATACTATAAAGCTCCTGCCACAGATGAGAAGTTCGCCACAGTCAATTCAAGCACATTTATGGAGCAACCCTTTGAAGCCGGACTGAACCAGAGCAGAGATAACCGCTATCGCTCCGCTGAGTGACGGGCATAGAAGTCTTCTGATCACCGGTGGCTATCAACCGGGTCGTAACCGCCGGCATGGAACGGATGGCAACGCAGGAGGCGACGGGAGGCAAGTACCAGACCGCGGCCCACACCGAATGTGGTAATGGCCTGGTGAGCAAATTCAGAACACGTGGGGGTAAAACGGCAGGACGGGCGTGTCCATGGCGAAATGAAGAGTTGGTAAGCTCGAATACATGTGCGCAAAAATGCTTTGATCATATGCAGTTGTTTTTAATTAGCACGGCCGCTAATTCCTCGCGCACGTCGTGATAAGCAAGTATTGCCGCGTCTTTTTTAGCTATTATCACCAAGTCATGTGATGGTGGCAACTTGTGCTTATGTAAACGAAAAAACTCGCGAAGGCAGCGTTTAACTCGATTTCGCTTGACTGCGTTCCCTACCTTCTTTCCAACAATGACCCCCAGACGCGAGAACTTCAGGGCATTTGGCCGCAGGATGATGGTGAAGTTTTCAGTATGGCGACGGCTTCCGTGGCGAAAGGCAAGCTCATAATCCTTCCGGCGTCGCAACCGTTCGTCTCTCTTGAAAGAAAATTGTTTTTTTAACAACGGAGCCGACGCCACCATACGGATCCTGGGCAAAATCTTGCTTTCCCTGACTCTTGCAATTCCGTCCCATTTCTTCAGACGGCGAGCCTTTTCCTCCCCTTTGCCCTTCTGCGGCTAATTACTTTCCGGCCCGACTTTGTGCGCATGCGGACCAGAAAACCATGGGTCCTTTTCCTCCGGGTGTTGCTTGGTTGATACGTTCGTTTCATGCTCGTACTATTCCGTTATGAGTCGCTTGTTCTGTCCCACTCCGATGACGGCTGTCATATGTTTGCCTTTGTAAAGGTAAATGGTCAGAGCGGGCGCAAATATGATCATAAAGGCGTTTTTAATAAACACATAGATGAGCTTTTGTCAAGTGCTAAGGGATATTCACCTTCTCTGCATGCCAGCTCTTTCCCTTAGGCATCACCAGATGATTCCCAACAAGCCATCTGGCAGAGATTGTTGCAAGTCCGTTGTGCGTAGTCGGTTGTCCGTTGCATAAAACTCGTTGCCTCAAACCAGCACTTCAGAAAGTAAACAAGGGTTATCTGAGTTCCATAATTAAATGGCAAGCAAAAAGAGAATAAACCGTAGGGCGGGTCTCTGTACCCGCCAAATGGAAATGGGCCGGTACGGAGACCGGCCCTACCGAAGCTTGCCATTTCACGTCATTCCCGCGCAGGCGGGAATCCAGAGAGGTGGGAAAATTCAATAATAATATTCAGCCACGGACAACGGACAACTGACAAGCGGCTAAGTGCCGCTGTCTCGATTCTCGATGAGGTAATCCACAAAGGCCTGGCCCAGCGGTGATCTGGAGCGCTTTTTGTGAGTGATCAGATAGAAATGGCGGGTAAGAGAAAGCCCTTTAACGGGGATGTGGCATAGTTGCTCGAATTGCAATTCGTCAGCAATTGCACGGTGCGACAGAATCGAGACTCCCACCTTGGCCTTTATGGCTTGGCGGATGGCATCGGTGCTCCCCATCTCCGCCACTACCTTGAGTTCTTGGGGGTCGAACCCTGCCTGCTCCAAGATCTCCAGCATCGTCATTCTGGTTCCCGAGCCTCGCTCGCGCATGATGAAAGGGGCTTGTGGAAGCTCCTCCAACCTGATGGCGGACCGTTTCGCCCAACGGTGGTCAGGTGACACCGCCAGCACGAGTTCATCGTCAAACAACTGGTCGAACTGTAGTTTGTCGTTCCTAATTTTCGCCCCGACTACTCCAAGCTCCAGTCCACCATCGAGGATCATGTTGGTTATTTCCATAGTATCGGCAATGACAAGCTTTATGAAAATATCGGCGAAGTTTTCCTTGAAGCGGCCGATGAGGGCGGGAAGGATGTACTGGCCGGGTATGGTGCTACCGCCTAGCTCCAGATCACCAGACATTTTTCCCCGGTAACGTTCAAGAGTCCGGCTTGCCTCTCGTCTGAGATTGAGCATACGGCGAGCGTAATTATAGAGAATCTCACCTGCGCGGGTGGCCACCACCTCCCGGCCAAGGCGGTCGAAGAGCCGCAGGTCCAGATGAGTCTCCAAATGGCGAACGTGCTCGCTGACAGTGGGCTGGGAAAGGAGGCATGCCTTTCCCGCTCGGGAGAAGCTTTTCAACTCGTATACTTTGCAGAAGACCTCTAGTCGATGCAGGTCCATAACATAATCCTTGCGTGGTTAATCCACGAACATTAGAGTTTATAAAATAAGCAGTCTGGCCCAAGGCCCAAGGCGTAAGGCAAAGAAGCCAGAATTCAGCATCGGAAGGAAATCGTTTTAGCGGGCACTGACGCCTGCTCCACGGAGACCTACCCAACGGTAAAAAGTCCTTCAACGATAGCACAGTTCACTCCAGCATACGGAACTCCTTTCCCCGGTGTCAAGGTAGGTACTTAATAATGGCGTCAGATGGGGATTTGTAAACCTTTTCACTTGACAAAGAGGGAGGAAGTCGGTAGAAAAGTACGAATATATCTTGTGAAAAAAAGCTTAATTTGGCGCGATCCCGGCTCCGTCCCCCCTGCGAAAGATGCAGGTCGGGAAGTGTGATCTCGCCATAGTGTCTCACCTTTTTATTCTTTAAACCAACACTCCAAAATACCGAGGCGTTCCATGACCGGAGAAAACAAGCAACAGAATTCGGGTCTACTAGGCTGGCTTCTCTTTGTAGTAGGCTTTGCTGGTGCACTGTTTGTTGGTTGGGTTGTATTCCCACAACTTCTTTTTTCTACCCAATACCAGCCCATCAATTACAACCACGCTATCCACCAGGAAGAGGCGGGCATGAGTTGCGAGGATTGTCACTATTTTCGAGACGATGGAACTTATGCCGGCAAGCCCCAATTGGCTACTTGCGTTGAGTGCCATGAAGAAGCTCAAGGAGAAACCGAAAGCGAGGCAATGCTGGTGTCAGAATATGTCGAGCCGGAGAAAGAGATTCCCTGGATTTCCTATTCCAGGCAACCTGACAATGTCTTCTTCTCGCATGGTGCTCATGTGAAGATGGCAGAGATGGAATGCACAGACTGCCATCGGGACGTAGAGAAAGAGACCGAGACTCCTCCGGTCAAGATTAACCGTCTCACTGGCTACCCCAATGAAATCATGAAGATGTACGTGTGTGAAGATTGTCATGCCCGGGAGCATGTGTCTAACGCCTGTGACGTCTGTCATAAGTAAGAGCAGACGAGGCTAGTCATTATAAGGGGAAGGATCTTATGAAATTAGACAGAAGAGCCTTCGTTAAACTGATAGCAGGAGGGGTGGGCGGAACACTGTTGTCGCCGCTGCCGTGGAAAATGGCGGATGACACCGCCATCTGGAGCCAGAATTGGTTCTGGCGGCCTTCACCGGAGAGGGGTGGCGCCACCACGGTGAATACTGTTTGTCAGCTTTGCTCCGGAGGTTGCGGCGTCAGGGTTAGGCTCATTAAGGAAAAGCGCGCCGTCAACATTGATGGCAACCCCACCCACCCAGTTAACCAGGGAGGGATTTGTCCCCTGGGCGCTGCCGGACTCCAGTACTTGTACGGTCCCAGCCGGATTGAAACGCCGCTGCAGCAAACAGGTAAGCGGGGCGATCTCGAGACTATGAAAGCCATCAGTTGGGATGAGGCCCTGGAGATCCTGGCCATCAAACTGCGCGGCATGAGGCCAAAGGCCAGAGGCCTCGTCTGTGTCAGCGGTAAGCGCGAGGGCACTGTCCCCGAACTCTTTGCTCGTTTTCTCCACGCTTACGGCTCGCCGAACTACAACGTGATGCCGGCCGCGGCTGACGCAGAATCTTTGGGGTTGTTTGTTAGCCAGGGGAACAGCGGTGCTCTCGGCTACGACCTGGAAAACGCCAAGATGGTCATAAGTTTTGGCAGCAGCTACATCGAAGGCTGGGGTTCTCCCAATCGCATGATGATGGCATTTGGTGACTGGCGGAGCAATCCCAAACGAGATCGCACCAAGATCGTCCAGGTGGAGACCAGAGGCTCGCTGAGTGCTTCCAAGGCAGATGAATGGGTGGCTGTTGCTCCAGGTACAGAATCGGCGCTTGCTTTGGGTCTTGCCCAGGTAATCGTGAGTGAGGGTCGCTATGATCGTACCTTTGTAAGCAAGTATACGCACGGCTTCGATGAGTTCAGAAGGCTGCTACGCCGGAACTACACGCCGGATAAGGTGGCTGCGATCACGGGAGTGGAGAAAGAGAAGATCATTGGACTGGCAAGGGAGTTCGCGGGGACCAAACCGGCCGTAGCCCTGAGTGGCTGGGGACAGGGGAGAATGCCGGGTAGCATATACGATTTCCTTGCGGTGCAAAGCCTCAACGCACTGGTGGGTAGCCTACACAAGCCGGGTGGAGTAACCCGGATGCCGCGGGTACCCCTGGCTCCATGGCCCAAAGTGGTACTGGATGCCAAGAGTCTGGCAGGCGAAAATGAACCCAGATTAGATGGGTCCAATGGGCCCCAGTTTCCCTTGCCTGCGCAGCTTTTCCATAACTTAGTCAAGAACGTCAACGAGGGTAATCTCTACCCGGCAGAAATGCTCTGGGTGTACGAGGCCAATCCCGCCCATGACCTTGCCGATGTTCAGCCCTTCCTGGAGGCCCTGGACAAGATTGGTACCTTGGTCTCCTTCTCTTCGTTTATGGACGACACCACCCAGTTGGCCGATCTGGTGCTTCCGGGTCCGACCTACCTGGAGCGATTAGAAGACGCACCCATACCGCCAGGGCTGCAATACGCGGTCTTCGGCTTGAGCCAACCAATTTTGAGCCCGCGGTTTGAGACCAGACATCCAGGTGATGTGCTCATTCAATTGGCAAAATCCCTTGGCGGAAATGTTGGGGCAAGTTTTCCCTGGTCCGATTATGAAACAGCATTGAAGGAGCGGGTGAAGGGACTGGCTGACGCTGGCCGGGGTCAAGTGGCGGATGAACCAGGACTGCAACCGTGGAAAGGCGGCCAGGGCCGACAATTAGCCCCCAACTATGATTCCTTTGACGACCTGTGGGAGAAGCTTATCGAACACGCCTGCTGGTTCGATACCTCTGAGGCCATGCCCTCGTGGGAGTCGGCCTTTACAACCCCTTCGCGCAAATTCGAGTTCTATAGCCAGAAAATGCGGCAGGTTGGCATTAGGGGGAATGATCTCACCTACCTACCGCATTTCAAACCGGTAGAGCCGGCTGGCGATCCGCGTGATTATCCATTACTTCTCATGCCCTACGAGACGATGGCCATCACCAACGGTCCGGTGGCAAATCCGCCATTTATGACCAAGACGCTCTTTGACTTCCAACTCAAAGGGAACGACTCTTTTGTCGAGGTCAACCCTAAGACCGCTGCCGACATGGGCCTTAAGGAGGGCGATCGGGTTGCACTTCAGACCGAGCGGGGTACGCTCAAAGTCCGTGTCCACCTGACTGGAGCGGCGCGGCCCGATGTGGTTTTTATCCCCACTGGCCTGGGACACACTGCTTTCGATTCCTACATCAAGGGCAAAGGAGTCAACGCCAATGAGATTCTGGTGGCCCAGCAGGAGCCGGTCACCGGCCTTGCCATCTGGTGGGGAACTCGGGTGAAAATCTCAAAAGTATGAGGTAGGAAATGAGTGGGAATAAATCAAGCAAAGTTCGCTACGGCATGGTCATCGACCTGGACAAGTGCACAGGATGTATGGCCTGTTCCGTGGCCTGCCAGCAGGAGAACAGTGTCCCTTTCAGAGAAGATGAGACCAACAAACGGCGCTCAATTACCTGGATGGAGATATACCAACTCGACAATGGCAAGCCCTATCCGGAACATCGCCAGGCCTATTTGCCCCGACTGTGTCTCCACTGCGACTCATCCCCTTTCCCGCCATGTACCTTCGTCTGTCCGGTAAATGCCACGCACCGAGACGAAGAGACCGGCCTGGTGAACCACATTCCGGTACGGTGCATTGGCTGCCGGTACTGCATTTCCGCTTGTTCATACCATGCCCGCTATTTTAATTGGTGGGATCCAAAGTGGCCCAAGCCCATGGAAGAGATGCTCACCCCGTCTGTCTCAACAAGGATGCGGGGGGTGGTGGAAAAATGCACCATGTGCGTCCACCGCTTGCAGCTGGCTAAAGACCGGGCCTATGTAGAGGGGCGCCGTGAACTGGAAGAGGGCGAATACGTGCCAGCATGCGTGGAATCCTGTCCTGCCAAAGCGATGATTTTTGGCAACCTGTTGGACTCCCACAGCGAAGTGGCAAAACTTGCCAAGAGCCGTCATGCCTTCCGACTCCTGGAAAAACTTGGTACCGAACCCAAGGTCTACTACCTGAGTAGTCAGGACTGGATTCGCAAGCTGGCAGACAACGTACTTTAGGTTAATATCACCATGGAGAAAAGAGGATAACCATGGATTCAGCACTCATCCCTGAAGGGGTAAAGCGGTGTTCGTTTCGTAGTTTCTGCCTCTGGTTGCTGGCGATCTTAGGAGTCCTCGGCTGGGGAGTATTGGGAGGGTTCCTGGTCTTGTGGAAGGGACTCAACCAGACCGGCCTTGACGACTCTTTCGGCTTTGGCTTGTATATCACCGCAGACCTGGCAATCATCGCCTTAGGAGCAGGTGCCTTTTTCACCGGTTTTCTCACGTACATAATCGGCAAAAAGGAGCTCAAAGATGTCATCAACCTGGCCGTGGTGGTTGGTTTCATCTGCTACACTGGCGCCCAGGTTGTGCTGCTACTGGAGATCGGACAACCAATCCGGGGCTGGTTTTCTTTCTGGCATGCCAATGTGCACTCCATGCTCACAGAAGTGATTTTCTGTATCACCTGCTACACCATTGTGCTAACCGTAGAATATATACCTTTAATTCTCGAAAACCGACAGTTGGAGAAGGTGCCGGAGTTCCGCTATTTCAGCCACAATCTGCACGAGATAATGGTTGTGTTTGCGGCCACCGGAACCTTTTTGAGTTTTTTCCACCAAGGGTCTCTAGGTGGTCTCTACGGGGTGATGTTTGCACGGCCTTTTGCCTTCCGCGCGGGATTCTTCATCTGGCCCTGGACCTTCTTTCTTTTTATAGCCTCAGCGATAGCTTCTGGCCCGGCCTTGACCATTCTCGTATGCAAGATGGTGCAGGGTGCATCGCGTAAACAACTGGTGCGGCGTGAGGCCATATCGCTGCTGGCCAAGGTTAGCGGGTACCTGCTTACTTTTTACCTCATTTTTAAGTTCCTGGATACTTGGTGGTGGGCAACTCACACGGCACCGAAAATGGGAATGAGTTTCGCCGAGTTTTTCCAGGGGCCGTACGGCTTATGGCTCCTTGTTGCTGAACTGGGTCTGTGCGGTGTTCTCCCGGCCATCATTCTGCTCATCCCGAAAGCCAGGGAGGATGATGTCTTGCTGATCGTTGCTTGCGTTCTGAACTGCACCGGTGTTGTCATCAACCGCTTCGTCTTTACCGTACAGAACCTGGCGTTGCCGGTATTGCCCTTCGAAAAGCTGCAAATCTATGTTCCCACCTGGCAGGAATGGGCGCCAACTGTGGGTATGCTGGCATACGGGGCGCTCCTGGTCTCGCTTTCCTATCGCTATCTGCCCATGTTTCCAAGGGAGAGAGAGCTCAATCCCATAGATTAGTCTTCTCTAGCCTGCATTATTCACGAATCTTTAGAATTCGTGAATAAGCACCCGCAACAAATTGAAAATCTTTGTTGCGGGTTTCGACAGGGTGCTTCCGCACCCGCTCAAGGCTAGCCCTGAGCGGAGGCCTGAAAAGGCCGCAGTCGAAGCCCAAAGGGAGGATTGTTCATGGAGCCAGCAGGGGTTCATGAATAATCCGGGCTAGGAAATGGAGAAAATGAAAAGCCCCGGGTCTCCCAGGGCTTTTTTTATCGGCGATCTCTCGCCTGCTCACCCTTCGCCTCTGCTCAGGGTTCACTAGAGCCCACAGAGAACACAGAGAAAAGAACTCTGGTAAAAGTGTTGGGATCGCTCATCAGCTCCCGCGAGGCGGGGAGCCCGATGCTTGCGCATCGGTACAAGTGGGAAGTACTTGGATGACAGAATAAGCAGGCTTATTCCTGTCCCTCAAGCACTTCCCACTTAGCTTC
>JAUVTM010000075.1 GCA_030601545.1 Syntrophobacterales bacterium | reverse complement strand
TCCCTGTTCCCCGTTCCTGCGGAACGGGGCCAGGGGCTCCCCCACCCACAGCTGCGGAAGTGGCACAGACCTTCCGCCAGTCACTCCAGAACAAACACAAGGAATGTCCAGGTGGATTTGTCTCAATTATTCTTAATATACCCATACCAACAAAAAAATGGGGAAACTCCTGCTATAGGTAAGCTACTGAGGTCTATCTTGGGGGTCTTCCTCTGCCAAAGGGAAGTGTAGCGTGAAGGTAGTACCACTGCGTCCGTCGCTGGTGAGGAAGATCTTACCACCATAGTTCTCCACAATCCGGTGAACGATGGTCAGGCCCAGACCCGTACCCTGGTCTTTGGTGGTAAAGAACGGATCGAACACTTTACCCTGATTCTCCGGCAGAATCCCTGGGCCTGTGTCTGAAATAGAAATTTCGGCCAGCTTTTCCTGCCTGTCCCGGGCATAGTCTCGGGGAGAGTTTCCTGATCCTCGCTTCGTACGGATAGCAGTGGCGACGGAGAGGCGACCGCTGTTTTTCATTTCTTGGACAGCGTTGAGCACTAGGTTCCAGATCACCTGCTGGAGTCGTTGAGAATCAATGTGAACCCATAGGTTTTTGTTCAGATTCTTTTCAATACGAATAGTCCGGGAGAGCTCCGGGCTGTTTTTCAGCATCTCTAAAGTATCGTCAATGACCTCGTTCACCTCCACCGATCGATCCACCGCTTTTTCCGGCCGGGAAAAAAGGAGAAATTCGTTCACCAGTGCATTGAGCCTTTCCGCTTCCCGCATGGTGATGTCCATCAGCCGCTGTTGCATCGGTCCAAAATCCATCTCGTCCCTGAGCATCTGTATGGAGCCGCTAAGCGAAGCAAGGGGATTTCTAATCTCATGCGCAATGCCAGCTGCAAGTTCACCCGCCACTGCCAGTCGGTCCATCCGTCGCACCTGGTCCTGCATCTGACGAAATTCAGTGAGATCCTGAAATATTAAGATCAATCCTATTTCATCTCCCCCCGGATCCCTGAGAACCGATTGGGAGAACCCCAGATGGAGCCTGGTCCCATCTCGTCGATCGAACTCAATGTCAATTCCCTCCTGGCGATGAGCCACAACATCATTGCCTCCGCCTTGGTCGCCCAGACGCAAACGCGGGACAATTGCTGGGAAGACATCACCGATGTAACTCACCTCCAGTTCCTCATTGCTGAGCCCCAAAATCAACTCGGTTGCCGGATTGACATAGGTGATTTTTAGCTCATTGTTCAGAGTTATAAGCCCACTATTGATACTTTGGACAATATTGCGGTTCAGCAGTTCAAGTTGGTCCAAATCATACTGCTTTGCTTTCAGCTTGACGCTACTGCGGCGAAGTTCCTCAGTCAGATAACTGCTCAAGAAAGCCACCAGATAAAAGGCGGCAATGTTCATCAGCAGGGTATAGAAGTAGTAGCCAATGGTGTAGGTCATCAGCTCGGAAGCGCGGGTGTAATATGGATGAACAACGCCGAAATATTGGAGATCCAACAGGGAGCCGTAACCTATACTGCTAGCCGAGGCTATGAGGAGGCCTCCACGACGGTAGAGCATGATGGCAGCATTGATAATTGTGAGTATGTACATGAACGAAAAAATGCTTTCGATGCCTCCGGTGACGTAGATCAATGCCGTCACGAAAAGTACATCGAAAACGAGCTGCACATAAGCAAAAAGAACGTATCTCTTGATGCGGTCTAGCAACAGGGCATAGCAAAGAGTCAGAAAATAGATGACCCCGGTGAGAATGTATAAAGAGGCAAGCGAGGTATTAAAGAAGGCGGGATAAGCTCTTGCCTGAACAACAACGGTGGCAACAAGGAGAAAGGTGGCAAAAAGCAGCCTGAGGAGCATGAGCCACTTGATTCTCCCCAGAAGCTCTTTGTTGTGCTCTGTCGAATCCTGTTCCAGCTCAGACATGGTTGATCAGCCACCCATGGCCCCGGCCATCTGAAATATGGGGAGATACATGGCAACCACGAGACCACCTATGGTGCCTCCCAGAAAAACCATCATGAACGGTTCGAGCATGGCGGTGAGAGCGTCAACGGCTGCATCAACTTCATCATCATAGAAATCGGCAATTTTGCTCAACATGGTGTCCAAGGCGCCAGTGGCTTCACCCACCGAGATCATCTGCACAACCATGGACGGGAAGACCTCACTGTCGGCCAAGGGCTCGGCGATGGTCCGGCCCTCACTGATGCTTTGCCTGGTTTCCCGGATTGCCTCCTCGATGGTCATATTACCAGCAGTAGCTGCTACAATTTCCAGACTATCCAGGATTGGGACACCACTGCTAATCATAGTGCCCAGGGTGCGGGTGAACTTGGCCACAGCAACCTTGCGGATCAGCATGCCGAAAACGGGAAGTTTGAGGATCAGCCTGTCCACCAGCGCTCGGCCTTTGTCAGTTTTATAGAATCGCCTGAAGGCAAATATAAACAGAACGAATCCGACGACGATGTAGAGAATATAGTTTTGGAGAAACTCACTCATCGCTACTACTATCTGGGTGGGAACAGGTAGTGCTCTGCCGAAGTCGGCGAACATTGACTCGAACACCGGGATCACAAAAATAAGGATGACCGCCACCACCATAACGGCAATAACCGTAACCACGATTGGGTAGGTCATGGCTCCTTTGACCTTTTTCTTCAATTTGGCAGCCTTCTCGATGTAAGCCGCCAGCCGATTCAAGATGATATCCAGAATACCACCGATCTCGCCCGCGGCCACAAGGTTTACAAAAAGGTTGTCAAAGACATCAGGATGCCGCTTCAAAGCATCAGCAAAGGTGGACCCTTCCTCAACGTCCTCTTTTATGTTCTTCAGTATCCTTTTAAAGGTGCGATTGTCTTGCTGGCTGAAGAGAATCTCCAGACACTGAACCAATGGCAGACCCGCGTCAATCATGGTCGCGAACTGGCGGGTCATAATCACGATATCCTTTTCAGTCACCTTGGGCTGTAGAAACTTGACGTTTGCAAATAGGTCTTTGGCTTTCGGTTTGATCTTAGTGGGCTCAATACCCTGACGCCTTAGGGTGAGGCGAACAAAATTTTCGCTGTCAGCTTCCATCTCACCCTTCTTCTTTTTTCCCTTACGATTGACCCCTCTCCATGTGTATTCCGGCATGGTCGCTCCTTTGTTAATCTAGTAGGCGTTAATGTTGCGGATGGTTACATCCTCCCAGCCTAATCACCATGACCACGCTTGTTTCTCCATCCCAGCGCTTCATGCCCTGCAGTTGTCCTGCTGCCTATGGTTGCCAACTGAGGAAAATAAAGCAAGCTAATCTTTCACTGAGCAGCGGACCACTTCCTCCACGGTAGTAATTCCTGCTTTCAGTTTATTTATGCCTGACTGCCTCAGGGTCAGCATACCTAACCGCACTGCTTCACGTTTGATCTCGGTGCTGGAAGCTCCTACCAGAACCAGCTCTTTAAGCTCCTCGTACAGCGGCATAACCTCGTAAAGGGCGATGCGGCCTTTATACCCTGTTTGGCTACAGGTGGGGCAACCAGTACCATGGTAGCACTTGAAGCTACCCACCTCTTCGTCAAGAACGCCCAAATCCAGCAAAGTCTCCTTGGGGATTTCCAACTCCTCTTTGCAATCGGCACAGATTTGGCGGGACAGTCGCTGAGCGAGAATAAGATTTACAGCCGAGGAAACCAAAAATGGCTCCACCCCCATGTTGAGCAAACGGTTGACGGTGCTCGGTGCGTCATTGGTATGGAGGGTGCTCAGAACCATATGGCCTGTAAGCGCCGCTTTGATCGCGATTTCCGCGGTCTCGAAATCACGGACCTCGCCCACCATAATTATGTCTGGGTCCTGACGCAGAAATGAACGCAGGGCCGATGCGAAGGTGAGTCCAATGGATTCATGGATCTGCACCTGGTTGATCCCGCCCAGATTGAACTCCACGGGATCCTCAGCAGTGGATATGTTTTCTGTGGCTTTGTTCAATTCTGAAAGAGCACTGTAAAGAGTTGTGGTCTTGCCGCTTCCAGTGGGCCCGGTTACCAGCACCATCCCAAAAGGCTTGTAGATCGCATCTTTAAAATTGTCCAGCTGCTTTTGCTCAAAGCCCAACTTGGTCATGTCCAGTTGGAGATTGGATTTGTCCAAAAGTCTGAGCACTATCTTCTCTCCAAACAGAGTTGGTAGCACAGACACGCGGAAATCCATCTCCTTGCCCCTGGTCTTGAGTTTGATGCGACCATCTTGAGGCAGGCGGCGTTCTGCGATATCAAGCCTGGACATGATCTTGATCCGCGAAAGAAGCGCATTTCTCAGCTTCATCGGCGGCTTCATCACTTCGTAAAGGACCCCATCAATACGGTAGCGTACCCGAAAACTCTTCTCATAGGGCTCAATGTGGATGTCACTGGCCATCTTCTTGATGGCATCCACCAGGATCAGATTAACCAGCTTCACCACTGGCGCCTGCTCGGCCGCGCTTTCCAGTTCCCCGAGATCGAGGTCTTCAGAAGACTCGACCACATCTACGCCTTCTTCATCGAACTCACTCATAACATCTTCCAGGGAAGCGCCAGCATCGTAGAATCTGTCCATGGCCGACTTTATCGAAGTCTCTGTTGCTACCGTAACGCGGATGTTTTTCCGGGTGAGAAATTTAATGTCATCAATGATGAAAATATTGGAGGGATCCACCATGGCTATGGTCAACGTCTGCCCCTCCAAGGAGATAGGAACGATCTTATACTTCTGGACGATGTTCCCGGGTATCATCTCGATCACGTCAGAATCAACGTCCAGTTTGGAAGGATCGGTGGAGGGCACACCGAATTGCTTGCTCAAGAACTCCATGAGCTCGGCCTCTTCGATATACTCCATCTTCACGAGGTTGCTTCCCAGCATGCCCCCGTTGGCCTTTTGCTCTTGGAGTGCGCTATCCAGCTGTTCGGGTGTGATCAAACCCTCGCGTACCAAGAAATTGCCCAACTTTTGCGCCATCTAAGGACCTTACCTCCCTTAGCTCGGATATTTTCGGTCTCGGGGTTATTTATGCAAAATACAGACCAAGGGCCTCAAGACCCATCCCACCCGGCAGCCCCAACAATTTAATAGGGAAAAGGTAAGTTAATATCTAAAATCACTAAGAATAATTCAAACTTAGGGAAACAACTTTTCTTTGCCAAGGCAAATTTCATTGCAGCGAGATGTGGCTTTCTCGTGTTCCGGTACACTTTTGGAGTCGCCATGTTTGCACTTATAGTACTTGGTTTGGTTCACTCAGTGCGGCTCAACAAAAACACCGGCAGGTCGCTTGTTCGTTCAGTGCTTCAATTGACACATAGCTCTATGCGTTCCTTAATACCGAACCTCCAGCAAGCAGAGGCCCCGAGCCGGTGCTGTCATTCCCGCTTGTATTCGGTCGCAGGCGGCCACAACCGCAGAAAACTCTTCCACTGTGAGCTTTCCCCGTCCCACCTCCACCAAGGTGCCAACTATGTTGCGCACCATGTATCTGAGGAATCCGTTGGCCTCGATGGTGATGGCCTGAATATCTTCTCCTGCCGGGGCAATCCCGGTGGACAGGACTATTCTCTCACTGCTCCGAACTCTGCTCCCCGTTGCCTGGAATGAAGAAAAATCATGTCTTCCTTCAAGGAGCTTCAGACATCTTTCCATGGAATCCCATCTTAGTGGTTGCCCGATATGCCAACCATACTGCCTCCCCAAGGCCGGCGGCATCGGTCCATTATGAATCCGGTATTCATAGACCTTGCTTCTTGCTTGGAATCGAGCATGAAACCGATCAGGTGTCAGGGTCAATTCCAGGGCAACAATATCATCCGGAAGCAGGCCATTCAAACCACGTCGTAGTCTCTCCGGGGAAATCTGGGTTTCACTGAAGAAGTTGGCTACCTGGCCTCTGGCATGGACACCAGCGTCGGTTCTACCGGCTCCTGTCAATCGAACCGGAGCCTGAGTCATAATCGCCAGGCGCGTTTCCACGACCTCTTGGATGGTCAGCACACCCCTCTGGCGCTGCCACCCGTGGTAGTTTGAGCCGTCATATTCGAGGACTAGTTTGTAGTTCTTTCTCTGGTCATGGGTCATGGGTCATTGGTCATAGGTGATTAGTCATGTGTCATTTCTTTCCCCGCGTCCCCGCGTCGCCCCTTCTCCCCATCGCTCCGCAGTGCCTCGTGCGCAAGGCCGAAGGCTTTGCGACTACGGCTGCCAAACCCGAAGCTTAAGGCCCTCATCCTCATCGAAACCAAACATCAGGTTCATGTTGCAGATGGCCTGGCCAGCCGCGCCCCTGGTCAAATTGTCGATGACGGAGATGGCTATGATTCTACCGGTACGAGGCTCTAACCGCCAACCGATATCACAGTAGTTGGTTCCCCGGACGTGTAAGGTAGAGGGCAGTTGCCCTGGATTCAAAACCCTGACAAAAGGCGCGTTACCATAAGCTTTCTGGTAAAAACCCTCGATCTCTTTGTCGTCAACCCTTCCTGAAAGGTTCGCATAAAGAGTGGTCAGAATTCCCCTCGACATAGGAACCAAGTGCGGGGTAAACACCACCTTGATGGATCTTCCAGCAAGGCTACTGAGTTCTTGCTCGATTTCCGGAGTGTGGCGGTGCTCCCCAACTTTGTAAGCCTTGAATCCCTCATTGGTTTCACAAAAGTGAGTGGTGAGAGTAGGCGCCCTCCCAGCACCGCTAACTCCTGATTTACAATCGGCTATCAGGCTGTCCGAGTCTATAACTTCAGCGGCCAACAGTGGTGCAGCCGCCAATATGACTCCGGTGGGATAGCAGCCTGGATTGCCAACCAGACGGGCAGATCGGATCTTATCGCCGTGAAGTTCTGGTAGACCATATACCGCTGCGTCCAGGAGATCTTTGGCTGTATGTTCCTGGTACCACTGTTCGTAAACTGCTGCATCTCGGAAACGAAAGTCAGCACTCAGGTCCACTACCCGCTTGCCGGCCCGCACCAAGGGAGCCACCACCTCCATGGCCGTCTTGTGCGGTAAGGCAACAAACATGCAGTCGGCTCTTGCCACCAGGCCCTCTAAATCCAATGGTTCGCACACAAGGGAACTCACCCCTCTCAGCGCTGGAAACACCTCGGCGATGGGCTGTCCTGCATAGGACTGAGAGGTGATGGCAATCAGTTCCACTTTAGGGTGTTGCTGAAGGAGAGCAACAAGCTCAAAGCCAGTGTACCCCGTGCTCCCAATCACCGCCACACGTACTTTCACAGCTACCCCCTTCCCGGATATTTCATCACGCCCCGGCGTGACTGCGACATCGACTTGTGAAAGATCCGGGCTATGTGTTGACACTCTCCCCGTTGCGTGCGGTTCCAATCTATACGGCTATGAGTTCGACCATTGGGGAGTACTCCAGCACTCTATGTGGTGTTGGAGTACTCCCCAGATTGAAAGCAAAGATTCTGAGATCAGGTTCAGAGCGTGGTTCTGAATGCTAAAAAAAAAGGAGGGCCGAGCCCTCCTCCCAAATCCCAAAGAATACAAGCCTATCGTTTAGAGTATTGGAATCTTTTCCTGGCGCCCGGCTGGCCGTATTTTTTCCGTTCTTTAACTCGCGAGTCGCGCGTGAGGAAACCTGACTTCTTGAGGAGGGGGCGAAAATCAGGATTAACTTCGAGAAGTGCCTTGGAGATGCCATGTTTGATGGCGCCAGCCTGACCCGAGATGCCGCCGCCTCGTACATTCACATAAATATCGAATTTTCCTAGAGTCTCTGTCAATTCCAGAGGCTGGCGGATAATCATCTTAGCGGTTTCCCGTTTGAGATAGTCATCAATGGACCGTTTGTTTATCGTTACGTTACCCTCGCCCGGCGTCAGCCAGACCCGGGCTACGGATGTCTTTCTTTTGCCAGTGGCGTAGTAGCGTTCTTCGCTCATTAACTAGCTCCTGTTCTCAGTACGGTAACTCCAGTGGCTGCGGCTGTTGGGCTTCATGGGGATGGTCGGGCCCGGCATAAACTTTGAGCTTTTTGTAGAGCTTCCGGCCCAGACGGTTTTTGGGCAACATGCCCCATACTGCGAAGCGCACCAGATCTTCGGGCCTCTTTTCTCTCAGTTTCCTGGCAGTAATTGACTTGAGGCCACCCATGTAACCCGTATGGCGATGGTAGGTCTTTTGCTGCCACTTCCTACCGGTCAATCTAACCTTCTCAGCATTGATAACGACAATGAAATCCCCCGTATCGGCATGAGGGGTAAAGATCGGCTGGTGTTTTCCTCGCAGTCTGCTTGCTACTTGACTGGCCAGTCGGCCGAGTGTTAGGTCGGTGGCATCCACCAGATACCAGCGGCGATTCTCAGGAACGGTCTTGGCACTCACTGTCTTCATGGTTTGACTCCAGAAAGGAAATGTCACAGCCGATGTTTATAACCATGGTGGAT
>JAUVTM010000257.1 GCA_030601545.1 Syntrophobacterales bacterium | reverse complement strand
GGAGTTGCCACGCCGTTTTTTCGGACTCGCGCGAAACATCGAGGACGGCGGCTCCATAACTATCATCGCCACAGCTCTGGGGGAGACAGGTTCCCGTATGGATCAATTGATCTTCGAAGAGTTTAAAGGGACCGGAAACAGCGAGATCATTCTGGAGCGTTCCCTTGCGGAAGCCCACATCTTTCCAGCTATCAACATCAGCGCGAGCGGCACCCGGAAGGAGGAGCGGCTTTACGGCGAGGAGGAAACCCGGCGCATTTCAAATATGAGAAGGATGCTGGCAGGAATGAAGCCCGCGGAAGCCATGGAATCACTTCTGAAGTTTATCGAAAAATATCCCACCAACGAAGAGCTTCTTGTGAACCTTCCTGTTGATATCTGTATGTTAAAAAGGGACGCCCTTAATATTTAAAGTTTCTTTTTCTCCTCGAGAATGCGTATTCCGGTGTAAACCGGCCACCCAATCCAGGGCATTACGGCCACCTGGTCGGAGCAAAGCGACGCGGGCACATTCATGGTTACTCTGAATCCTCTGTCTGAGTCAACTTTGATTTTAGTTTTCTCATAGATTCTCCTTTCAGGTTGATTTTATAGGCATTGTGGATCAAGCGATCCATGATAGCGTCGGCCAGTGTTGGATCACCGATGATTTCATGCCAGTTGTCCACGGGGAGCTGAGCGGCCACGACAGTGGAGCGCAGGCCGTGTCGGTCCTCTAGGATTTCTAAGAGATCATGGCGTTGTTCGTCGGTAAGTTTGGCCAAGCCCCAGTCATCTAAGATGAGCAGATGGGTTTTGGCGAAGCTGGCAAGGAGTTTTCCATAGCGGCCGTCTCCTTTGGCGATGTGCAGTTCTTGCAGGAGTCGTGGCAGCCTGGTGTAGTTGGCGGTATATCCTTCCCTGCAAGCTTTATGTGCCAGGGCGCAAGCGATGTAGGTTTTACCACATCCCGTTGGGCCGGTGATGAGCACGTTGAGGTGCTGGCTGATCCACTGGCAGGATGAGAGCTTTGCCATCAGGGACCTATCCAATCCCCTGGGGTGCCGATAGTCGATATCTTCAATGGCGGCGTTTTGCCGGAGTTTTGCTTTTCTGAGGCGTGTGGTAAGGCGACGGTTTTCTCTCTCTGTCATCTCGCGATCTATCAAAAGGCCCAACCTTTCCTCGAAGCTCAGGGAATCGATCTCCGCCATTTGCATCTGTTCCTCAAGGGCACGGGCCATGCCGGTGAATCTCATGGCTTTGAGTTTGTCCAGAGTGGGATATGTCAGCATCGGTTTTCTCCTTCTCCGTTAGTGGTAGTAGTTGGGTCCACGGATGTTTTCGTGTTGGATGGCTGGAGTTTTCGGATGAGCTGTGGGCAGTGGTCTTTTGTCCAGGCCGTTTTTGAGAATGGCCTGGACACTTTTGAAACTTAAAGATCCGATAGCCAGGGCACGTGCACAGGCAGCCTCCAAGCGCTCCTGGCCGTATTGTTTGCCAAGGCGCATGATGCCCAAACAGGAGCGAAAGCCCTGCTGAGGATGGAGCCGGGAGGCCAGGATGGCCTCTATGAGCTTGGCAGTGGCGCTTCCGGTCTTGCTGGCCCAGCGAATGAGTCTGTCTGGTGTCCATTCGGCGTATTTCTGGTGAGCTTTGGGCATGTGTTCTTTGAGGGTGGTGAAGCCGCCTTTCCGATATGAGCGCCTGTGGCTTGCAAGGCGGCGGCCTTTATGGAAAGCCTCGATGGTGTTTATGGTTATGCGCACATCGATCTCGCCTTTGACCAGTTGATAGGGCACCGAGTAATAATGGCTATCAACTTCAATATGGTAGTCAATGTGGACGCGGGCCTTTTTCCATTCGGCATAGACGTAGGACTGCACCGGCAGGGGTTTGAGCGCCGGTTTGTCCAGAGTCTCGAACAGAGACCGTCGTGAGCCAGGAAGCTTCTTGAAGGGGCGATCGTTGAGTTTTATCAGCAGTTCCTGGATTGCGGCGTTGAGTTCAGCAAGGCTGAAAAAGGTCACGTTACGGAGCCTGGCAAGGATCCAGCGCTCCACCACCTGCACACCCACTTCCACTTTGGCCTTATCTCTGGGTTTGCGAACTCGGGTGGGAATGACTGCACAGCCGTAATGGTTGGCCATATCTTGATAGGTTGGATTGAGGTCCGGCTCGTACAAACAAGCCTTGGTAACACCGCTTTTAAGATTGTCAGGCACCACTAGCTCGGCTACACCACCAAAATACTGAAAGGCTCGCACGTGGGAGCTGATCCAGTCGGGAAGAGACTGGCTCCAGGTGGCCTCGGCATAGGTGTAGTTGCTGGCTCCGAGGACAGCGATAAAGATCTGAGCTTCGCGAATCTCTCCGGTGGCTCTGTCCACCACGGGGGCGGTCTGGCCGGCGTAGTCGACGAACACCTTCTCTCCAGCCCGATGCTCCTGGCGCATGACTAGGTCCAGTTTGCCAGCCCACTCTCGGTATTGGTGACAGAACCAGCTGTACTGGTAGCCTTGAGGATGGGCTTGCTTGTACTCCTCCCAAAGGAGGAACAGAGTCACTCCCTTGCGCCTGAGTTCTCGGTGGATCTCAGACCAGTCCGGCCATGGTCGAGATCCCGGGGGAAGTACCTGGGCTGGAGGAAAGAGCTGCTTTTCCAACTCAGCCTCATCCAGCTCCGGAGGCAAAGGCCAACTCAGCCCCGCACCTTCAACCCGGCGGAGGTAGTCGGCTACCGTAAAACGGCTAATAGAGCAACTTCTGGCAATCTTTCGGTTACTGAGACCATGTTCCCATTTCAGACGAAGAACCTCTTTGATCTTTCGCATGGATAACCTCTTTGCTGCCACCTGTACCCTCCTTGCTTGGATTTTAAGGAAGGTACAGATTACCAGTGGTTATCCCGCGCCGCTATGCTTCATAACAGGGTGGCTGGCTTGCTCTGGAATCACCGGCCGGATTCGACTGGAATGGGTGGCTGGCTTGGAATGGAATCAGTGGCTGGCTTGCAATGGAATGGGTGGCCGATTTGGACTGGAATACGCAATACTGGGACGTATTATGAGGAAGGACATTCGCTCCATGCAAAGTGCGTACATATGGGATGTGAAAAATATGGCTACAATATAGACGAGCCATTC
>JAUVTM010000001.1 GCA_030601545.1 Syntrophobacterales bacterium | reverse complement strand
CAAAAAAAGGCGGCCCTGAGGCCGCCTTTTTTTCTCGATTGCAAGAGTCTCTCTATACCTTGGCGTAGATCCCCTGTTTGAGGATGAACTCTTGGTACTCTTTGAGCTTATCACAGTTTTGCAAGCACTTGTTCTTATCCTGGCCGACCATCTCACAAGCTAAGCAAGGGCTTTTCAGCATGGGTTTATCCCCCTGTTTATTGATTGAATTATTTCATAGGAATTATTTAAACCTTTCTATAAATCATGTAGTGGTGTTCTTGTCAAGCAAAATGTTATTTCGTTGACTCTCCCACATCTGATATGACATAGTCACAAGGAATTAATGTCTCAACAGATGACACGATCTGGAACTGCATGCAGGCCACGCCACATTACCCTGACTTTAAGCCGTTGAGCTTAGAAGACCGGGACCAGATTACTGCTTTCTTTCACCAGAGTCCACCGGTCACTTCCGAACTAACCTTCACCAATCTATTCATGTGGCGGTCCCATTACAATTTTCAGTGGTGCCTTGCCAAAGACACGCTATTGATCATCGGACAAAATGGAGAAGGCCTCCCCTTCGCTTTGCCACCAGTTGGGCCGCATGATCTATCCCCGGCTTTTGGGCAATTATTGAGTTTTCTGGAAAACCATACGGATACGCCAGAAATCCACCGGGCGCCTGAGGCCCTGGCCCAGCGCTACGCTGCCGCTCTCTCCCTTGAAGTTCTTGAGGATCGAGCCAATAGCGATTATGTTTACCGTACCGAATCCCTCATCAATCTGAGCGGTCGGAAGTACCACCGCAAACGAAATCATCTCAAGCAATTCCGAAAGAGATATTCTTACCGCTATCAAGCTCTCAGTGATGATTGGACAGAGGCCTGCCTGGAGCTGGAAGAGCAATGGTGTCGTCTCAGAAGTTGTGCGGAAAATCCGGCACTTCTCAATGAAGAACAGGCCATCCGCGAGGCCTTACTTCACTACCACCAACTGGATTGCCAGGGAGCTGCTATTGTGGTGGACGAGAAGGTGGTGGCCTTCAGTTTGGGAGAGCCTCTCAATCAGGACACGGCTTTGATTCACCTCGAGAAGGCCGATCCTGAATTTCCCGGTAGCTACGCAGTGATCAATCAAGAATTCTGCCAAAACGCTTGGAGCGACTTCACCTACACAAATCGTGAACAGGATCTGGGTGAATCCGGTCTGCGCCAATCCAAGCTGTCCTATTACCCGGATCATTTGTCTAATAAAGTCATTCTCAGAGCAACGGATCGTTAGTCATTAGGTCATTAAGTCATCAAGTCACTATGTCGCTTGGTCCATTTGATCACCGGATCATAGCTTCGTTTTCATTGGTGATCCCTTATTGCAACGACCTGATGACTCGAAGCGTACCGGATCGCGGCGACATTGGTATGCAACATCAGGGTTAACCCACTCTATGGAGGCCACCAATGATCATCGGAGTTCCTAAAGAGATAAAGACCGAGGAATACCGTGTGGGAATCGTTCCGGCTGGCGTGCGGCTCTTAGCAGCCTCGGGCCACCGGGTGCTGATTGAAAAAAGCGCAGGTGAAGGCGCGGGTATCAGTGATCAGGAGTTTAAGGCTGCCGGTGCCCACCTGGTATCCTCAGCTGCTGAGGTCTATGGAGAGGCAGAGTTGGTGATGAAAGTAAAGGAGCCTTTGCCTCCGGAGTATGACCTCCTGAGACCAGGCCTGATAGTCTATACCTATTTACATCTGGCTCCTGCGCCTGAACTGGCAGCCGTCCTCCTGGAAAAGGCCATCATTGGCATTGCCTATGAGACCATACAGTTGGCTGACGGTTCCTTACCGCTGCTCACACCAATGAGCGAAATCGCCGGCAGGATGGCGGTCCAAGTGGGTGCCCATTATCTGGAAAAAACTCAGGGCGGCCGCGGCGTGCTCCTGGGAGGCGTCCCCGGTGTCTACCGAGGCCAGGTGACTATTCTGGGAGGTGGTGTGGTCGGGATCAATGCAGCCAAGATCGCAGTGGGAATGGGGGCCATGGTCACCATTATTGATATCGACCAGGCTCGTCTCATGGCCCTTGATGACATATTCGGCTCGGCTATCACCACACTCATCTCCAACCCCGACACCATCGAGCGCTCTGTGCGAGAATCGCATCTGGTTATCGGCGCAGTTCTGGTCCCGGGCGGTAGGGCCCCAAGCCTGGTCAGCGCTGAGATGATTGCCCAAATGAAGCCTGGCACAGTGATTGTGGACGTTGCTGTGGACCAGGGAGGGTGCTTTGAAACGTGCCGACCAACCACTCATGATCAGCCCGTGTTCACAGTGGATAACGTCATTCACTACTGTGTGGCCAATATGCCCGGGGCTGTACCAAGAACCGCCACCTTTGCCCTGACCAACGTTACCATCAGCTATGCTCTCAAGATAGCCAATCAGGGCTTTGAGACAGCTGTGGCAGCTGACCCTGCCCTTGCAAAAGGGATTAACATTTATCGCGGCCATGTTACCCATGAGACCGTAGCACGGGACCTCAATTATCCTTACCAGCCCTTGGAGCAAATAATCAAGGACTGAGGAAGTACGTGTAGTTCGCAGAGTTACTGACGTTGGCATGGGGCATAGAGCAAATGAACTTGCTTTTAGTGAATAGCTTACACTCTCACCGGACAGTTCGCCAAAAATAAGAGCGGCCATATGGCTACAAATAACAAGGCAACGATGCATAAACGAAAAATCGGTTTGGGAAAGAGATTGCGACACAGTCCTCTGGTACACACCCTTGGGTTGCGTCCTAACTTCGGGGACTACAGCGAGATTGAACTGGACCTGCTGCGAAACGCCGACACCATTTATTACCCAAGTACCCTCTATGAAGACATTTTTCTCGCGCTGGGCAAGAGGGTTTTTCCAGCTAATTACTACCGTTACATGGGAGACAAGATCAAACAAACCGAGCTCTTTACTCTGCTTGGTATCCCTCACCCTCGCACCCGGATCTACAGGGACAACCCCCGTGCGCCACAGATCCTTGCGGATTTCTCCTTTCCTTTTATCGCCAAGATCCCCCGGGGTTCTTCAAAGGGCAGAGGAGTTTTCCTCATTCGCAGCCGTGAAGATCTTCAGGATTACCTGCAAAAATACGCACCGGCTTATATTCAGGAATACCTTCCCATTGACCGCGACCTGCGCGTCGTCCTAGTGGGGGCAAAAGTGGTGCACGCTTACTGGCGTATTGCCCGGCCTGGGGAATTTCGCAGCAATGTCTCACTCGGGGGGAGGATATCATTGGAGGATATCCCTGATGATACCCTCCGCTTTGCTGAACGCGTGGCCGGCCTCTGTAAGTTTGACGAAGTGGGGCTTGATATTTGCATCTGCGAAGACAAGTATCTGGTGATAGAGGCCAATATGGTCTACGGTCTCAAGGGCTTTGAAGCGGCAGGTCTGAACATCTACCAACTTCTAAGCAAACGCGTAACTGAAGGAGGTATTTGATGGCTGCCATTGCAGCGGATCTTCAACAAGCCGGGCTCTGGCTGGCTGAAAGTAAGCGAGTCGCCGCACTTACCGGTGCCGGCATCTCCGCCGAGAGCGGAGTGCCCACTTTTAGAGGCAAGGACGGGCTCTGGCAGGGTTTCAGGGCCACTGACCTGGCTACTCCCGAAGCCTTTGCCCGTGACCCGAAGTTGGTGTGGAACTTCTATAATTGGCGCCGGGAGCTGCTTGCTCCCCTTCAGCCAAACCCTGCCCACCAAGCCCTGACACGTCTGGAGGAGAAGGTTCCTCAGTTCTCCCTTATTACCCAAAACATTGATGACCTGCACCACCGGGCGGGTAGCAAAAACCTTGTCGAGTTGCATGGCAACATCTGGATGGTTCGTTGCACTCAGTGCCACGTGGTAAGTCGCAATGAGGAAGTTCCCCTGCCCGAGCTACCCGCGTGCAAAGAGTGCGGAGGGCTTCTGCGCCCCCACGTGGTGTGGTTTGGCGAACAGCTTGACCCTACTATTCTGGATAAAGCCGTCGCCGCAATTCGCTCCTGTGATACCATGCTGGTAATAGGCACCTCAGCTCTGGTGCAACCGGCTGCCTCTCTGGCCATTGTTGCCAAGGAAAAGGGTGCGCGGGTGGTGGAGATCAATCTAGAACCCACACCCTACTCCCACAAACTCGACCTTTCACTTCAGGGGAAAGCGGGCGAGATCCTGCCGCAGTTGGTAGAAGGATGGTAAGTCAGATGGCAGCTGACAGCAGGCAGCTAGCAGCGTGAAGAGGGTTTGCTGAAACAGAACCTCAAATCCTAATATCGAATACGCCTATGTACTCAACTCCGCAAATGACTTCTTTTCCCTCTGAGGGGCCGTGTCACAATTCGTCATCCCGGCCAAGTCCGCCGAAGGCGGACGCGAGCCGGGATCCAGAAAGAATTTGATTATATTGAACTTTCACTGGATTCCGGATCTCGCCCGCCTTGGGCGGCCTCGTCCGGAATGACGGGTTCGGCGAATTGTGGCATAGTTTCCAAGAGGAGAAGAGATTCTTGCGGAGCTAAGTTACTAGTCGCTATCGAATTTTGCTAATACTAACTGCAAGAACCGAAAATGTCCGAGCAAACACCTCCCGAGAGAAAAAAGAGAAGGCTGAACCCTTTGTGGTTTCTGCTCCTGGTTCTCGTCCTCGCGGTGGCGTGGCTGGTTGGGGATATGCTCCATTTTATCAGAACTCCGGCCAGATCTGAACCGGCGGAAGTGGTGGTGGAGGTCCCGATGGGCATGTCCGTCCCAGCCTTGAGTGAGTTGCTGCACGGGCAGGGTCTGGTGCGCAGCGCCGGAAAATTTCGCTGGCTGGTTAGGTTCAAGGGGGCAGCCCGTCAGATCAAGGCTGGCGAGTATCAACTCTCAACCGGCCTTCGCCCGGGAGAGCTTCTCAACAAGATTATCCGCGGTGAGGTTCGACTTCACCAGATCACCTTTCCCGAAGGTTACACCCTTAAGCAGATGGCAGAGCTGCTCGAGGCCAGTAAGTTGGTCAACGCTGAGCGCTTCATCGCCGCCGCAACCGACCCACCTTTCGTCCGTAGCCTGGATATACCGGCCACGAGTCTGGAAGGCTACCTTTTCCCTGACACTTACCGGTTTGCAAGGGGACTACCGGTCAAGACCGTGTTGCGCTCCTTCGTGACCATGTTCAACCAACACTTTGGCCCAGTCCAGGAGGAGCAAGCTCGCAAACTTGGTTTTACTCGCCACCAAGTGGTCATCCTTGCTTCGGTGGTGGAAAAGGAAACCGCGGCAGCCGAGGAACGTCCACTGATTGCCGGTGTGTTCTTAAATCGCCTCAGAAGACGGATCCGGCTTCAGAGTGACCCAACTGTAATTTACGGACTAAGAAACTTCGATGGCAACCTCACCAGAGCCCACCTTCAGAAAAACACTCCCTATAACACCTACACCCGGCGAGGCTTGCCCCTCGGCCCCATCTGCAATCCTGGAGCGGCATCTATCCAAGCAGTGCTCAACCCAACCTCCACACCCTATCTGTACTTTGTGGCCAAAAAAGACGGGACCCATCATTTCTCAACCAATTTGGTGGAACACAACGCAGCGGTTTTGCGCCACCAAAAAAGGCGTTAAGAAATTATCATTGCACGATTCCCTTCAAACCACATAATGCAGTTGTCTAATAGCTAATTATTCTATATATTGATATCTGTTTAACTCAGGACTCAGATTTGGGAGTCGGTTAATCCTTTGATTTTGTTTTTTAAGTTGACATTTTGTGGGGTGAACTGTATAAAAGGTGTCAATAAGTGGGTAAAAGTGGTCATAAGTGTCAATTCAGTCCTGCTATGGAGTCTACATGTTCAGGGGTCGTTCCTTACATACCCTGGATGCCAAGGGGCGTATACGCATTCCTGCAAGGTTTCGCGAGATCCTCACAACCCGCTATGAAGACCGCTGTATAATCACCAACCTTGACCGCTGCCTGATTGCTTATCCCTTATCAGAGTGGGAAATTATTGAACAAAAACTAGGAGAACTCTCCCTGGTTCGTCAGGATGTGAAGGCGTTTCAGCGCTTTTTCATTTCTGGCGCCACTGAATGTAATTTCGACAAGCAGGGAAGAATTCTGATCCCTCAGACCCTGCGTGAGCACGCCTCGTTAGAGCGTGATGTGGTGCTGGCAGGTATGCTCAAGAGTTTCGAAGTCTGGAGCAAGCCACTGTGGGATGAGGAAATTAACAGAGCCCGTGATGATTTTGCCCAGATTACCACAACTCTAGCAGAACTCGGCATTTGATAAATCGCAATATAGGGTTCAACCCCTTCACATATAAGAGAAACGGAGACGCGGCGGCGCGGCGTGACTTTAACACTAACACAAAGAATTATGGTGGGTGAAGACAACAGGGGCTTCACGGATCAAGAATATGAACAGCGCAGCAGACCGTTTTATTTTGCCGCGTCGCCGCGTCTCCGTTTCTCTAACTCTGTCCAATCGGTCTGAGCCGATAAAAAACCCTACTGGGGTTTGGGAATCAATCTGTCAATCACCCCCGCATCGCGCTATCTGATGAGGGGTTAGAATTAGGCTTCCATTTACCCGGTGGTGAGCGCGGTGCAGCAGCAGGAACACAGGCCGGTTCTCCTTGATGAAGTGATTGAGCACCTGCGTTGCACTGCCGGAAAATGTTTTGTTGATGGTACGGTGGGTGGTGGTGGTCACGCTCGGGCCATCCTGGAAAAAACGGCGCCTGACGGCCGGTTAATCGGCATCGATTGGGACGCAGAAGCTTTGGCTAAGGCGCAGTCTCACCTGCAACCTTACGAGGAACGGCTCGTCCTGGTTAGGGAGAACTTCGCTCGAATTGGCCCAGTCCTGGCTCGGCTTCATGTGCAGGCAGTGGACGGGATTCTTCTGGATCTTGGGCTCTCCTCTTTCCAAGTGGATGTTGCCGAACGGGGGTTCAGTTTCAGCCAGCCTGGCCCGTTGGATATGAGGATGGATACAAGAGAGGAGACTACCGCGGCCCAGTTGGTCAACACTTTGAGCGAACAGGAACTGGCTGATCTCATCTGGAGCTTCGGAGAAGAGCGTTGGAAGCGGAGAATCGCCCGGAACATTGTCAGGATGCGAGCTGAAGCACCAATCGATACCACCGAACGCTTGGCCGAGGTGGTCCGTAAGGCCATTCCTGCGGGTAAGAGGTCACGGAAGCGACATCCGGCCACTCGCACTTTTCAGGCCTTTCGGATGGCGGTGAACCGGGAACTGGATAACCTGCGGATATTCCTCCAGGGCGCTCTGGACTTGCTCCGACCCCACGGTCGGTTGGCCATTATCTCCTTCCATTCCCTGGAGGACCGGGTGGTGAAGCAAGCTTTTGCCAATTGGGCGCGATCATGCCGTTGTCCGGCTCAGTTGCCGCTTTGCCAATGTGAGGGAAGACCCCTGGTGCTGCTGGTCAATAAAAAGCCTGTAGTACCTGGGGCGGAGGAGATAAAAGCGAATCCCAGAGCCAGAAGTGGCCGCTTACGCGTGGTGGAAAAAGCAGAAGCTGCATGAGTAAGAAGAAAAAAAAACTAGCAGGCAAAAAGGCAGCAACGCGTAACTGGAGGCAGCGGAATATACCCGCCATTATTGCCGCTTTTCTCTGGCTTCTGTTCAGCGGCTTTGGCTATGTCTGGTGCCGGGTACAGGTGGTACAGCTGGGCTATATGCTGTCAGACGCTCACCGGGTGCACACTCAGCTTCTGAATGATAGCAAGAAGCTACACCTGGAGTTGGCCCGGCTTAAAGCTCCTGAACGGGTGGAGCGCATTGCTATCGAACAGCTAGGGCTCAACCGCCCGACCAAAGAGCAAATTGTGGTGCTCCGATGACGGTTCAACCTCGCCAAGATAACCTTGCGGTTCGCTGGATACGGTTCCGCGTTCTTCTCGTGGCCACTGGTTTGCTCTTCTGCTTCTTGTTGTTGATTGCGCGGAGCTTTCAGATTCAGTTCTTCCAGTGGGAGGGTTGGGCAAGCGTTGCCAACAAACAAATCCGCAGAGATCTTCACTTTGAGGCCCGACGAGGAGACATTTACGACCGCAACGGTCAAGAGTTGGCCGTCAGCATTGAATTAGAATCCCTGGCCGCCAATCCGCGAGTCATAAAGGATCCGGAAGACACTGCGAAAAAACTTGCTGCAGTCGTTGAAATCCCTGCGGCCAGGCTGGGGGAAAAATTGCGCCAGCACCGAGCCTTTGTCTGGTTAAAACACTATCTCACCCCCAGACAAGCAGATGCGGTTCGGGCTCTCGGCCTCGAGGGCATCCACTTCGTCAAAGAGAATCGCCGCTACTACCCTAATGTTGAGCTTGCAGGCCATCTCCTTGGGTTCGTCGGCCGAGACCACATAGGTTTGGAAGGGCTGGAGGTCGCCCAGGACCTGCTCTTGCGTGGCCACTCCGGTACCCTTCCTGGTGCCAAGGACGCTCGGGGTCAGATCATTTACACTCACGGCCTGCCTGCTGAATCTGGTCCGCAGGCATACAGTCTCCGACTAACCCTGGACAAACGCATTCAATACATTGCGGAAAGAGAATTACAGAAGACAGTGACTGATTATGAGGCCAAGGGCGGTATGACCGTGGTGACGGAGCCGAAATCTGGTGAAATCCTAGCCATGGCCGTGTTCCCGTCGTTCAATCCCAATTCTTTCTCCTCTTATGGGCCAGCGGTCTGGCGCAATCGAGTTGTGACAGATGCTTTCGAACCGGGATCAACTTTCAAGATCTTCTTGATGGCGGCAGCCCTGGAAGAGGCTTTGGTTCACCCAGACGACCTTTTTTACTGCGAAAATGGCAAATACAAAGTCATGAACCACACAATTCACGATCTGAAAAAATTTGGCTGGCTTTCACTGGCGCAGATCCTGCGTTTTTCCAGTAACATCGGGGCTGCTAAAGTTTCAGAAAAACTGGGTCCGAGCCGCTTTTATCATTACATTCGCAGTTTCGGCTTCGGCGCTCCTACCGAACTTGGCCTGCCGGGCGAGACTTCCGGCTTGATCCGACCGCCCGACAAGTGGACCCCGGTGGATCTTGCCGCCGCCAGTTTTGGTCAAAGCCTGTCATTATCTGCCATCCAGCTTGCTATGGCCCTGGGGGCTGTAGCTAATGATGGCCTTTTGATGCAACCCCTCCTGATCAAGGAGGTGCTGGACGCACAAGGCAGAGTAGTGAGGCGAAACAATCCCAGGGTAGCACGTCGGGTGATAAGTGCGGCCACGGCCGAACGGTTGAAGGACCTGATGGCGGATGTGCTCAAACCTGGAGGCACCGGGGCTCGGGCTGCGCTCTCCCAGTATCAGGCGGCTGGCAAAACAGGAACCGCTCAGAAGAGTAACCACAAGAGTGGCGGCTATTCGGACGATCGCTACACTGCCTCCTTTGTGGGCTTCGCTCCGGTGACAGATCCCAAAATCCTCGTGGTGGTGGTGATCAACGAGCCCCAGAAGGGATATTACGGTGGGGTAGTGGCAGCTCCTGCCTTTCGTCGTATCGCCCAGCAGACTCTCCACGCCCTCCAGGTGCCCCCTGAAAAAGCGAAGAGCAAAGTCAAGAATGTTGCCACCCTGGACAGTATTGGGTCACCATCGCAGTCGCCTATGACCCTGCAACCGATTGCCTATAGTCAGAGACAAAGCAACCAGCCAACGGTGATGCCTGATCTTACCGGCCTCAGCCTGAGAGCTGCACTTGATCGATTGCAGAACTTCACCGGTTCGTTGGATATTCACGGCAGCGGTAGGGTGGTGGGACAAAACCCTGAACCGGGCAGAAATCTCAGCACGATCAGCTCCTGCAGCCTCATCCTGGCAGCAGACTAGGGGGAAACATTGCTGTTGGAACACCTGATTCAGGATTTTGCCACTCTCCAGGTGCACGGGCACCTGCAGCATCAGGTGCGCGCTCTTACCTACCACAGCGGCCAGGCCTCGGAAGAAAGTCTTTTTGTGGCCATAAAGGGAACGCAAAGCGATGGTCATAATTTTGTCCATCAGGCCATTGACCGGGGTGCTCAAACCATAGTTGTGGAAAAACCACAAGAGCCCATATCTGGAATAACCATCATCAGGGTTGCCAATTCCAGGGCGGCCCTGGCCCACATCTCAAACCGATTTTACGGTTTTCCTTCCCACAAGCTCACGGTTATTGGCATCACCGGGACCAACGGCAAAACCACTACCGCTTACTTGCTCGAGTCCATCCTACAAGCCTGCGGCCATCGAGTGGGAGTTATAGGAACAGTAAACATTCGCTATCCAGGTCATGTGCAGCCAGCACCCGTTACCACTCCAGAGTCCCTCGACCTCCAGCAGACCTTTAACCAAATGGTTGACGCTGGAGTTACCCACGTGGTCATGGAGGTCTCTTCTCACGGCCTTGACATGCACCGCGTGGACGGCACCCGTTTCGCTGTTGGTCTTTTTACCAACCTGTCCCAAGATCACCTGGATTATCACGGTAGCATGGAAAACTACTTTGCGGCCAAGAGCCGGTTGTTTTCACACATTCTTCAAACTCAGGTGGAGCCACCGCCGCTTGCAGTTATCAACTGTGATGACCTTTGGGGTCAGCAACTGTGCTCTCAGGTTAACGGCCCACTGCTTCGCTACGGTCTGGCTGCCGACGCTGAGATTCGAGCTGACAAGGTTCAGTGCGATTCATCAGGGGTCAAGGCCTTACTCCACACGCCCAAAGGCCAACTCGAGGTTCACTCTTCCATGATTGGGCGGTTGAACCTATATAACCTGCTGGCAGCAACCTCCGTGGCTGTGGGCCTCGGTATGCCATTGGAGGCAATTCGTGACGGCGAGCAATCTTTGGTCCGAGTGCCGGGAAGACTGGAGCCCGTTCCCAGCGATCTGGGCTTTCAGGTTCTAGTGGATTACGCCCATACTCCGGACGCCTTGCAGAAAGCTCTGGACTCTCTGCGAGAACTTGAGTTTCGAAAGATTATTTGTGTATTTGGCTGCGGGGGGGATCGTGATCGTTCCAAGAGACCACTTATGGGAGAAGCTGCAGCGCAAAGGGCCGACCTCTTGGTGATTACCTCAGACAATCCCAGAAGCGAGGTCCCTGACACTATCATGGCCGACATCGAAGCGGGAGTTCGCACGCAGGGCCTCCCCCTGCTCTCCTCCCTCGCCCAATGTGGTGACAACTGTAGGCGTGGCTACACCCTCGTAGTGGACCGTAGTGAAGCTATTCGGGTGGCAATCGAGCATGCCCAAGAAGGAGATGTAGTTTACATCGGCGGCAAGGGCCATGAGAACTATCAAATTCTCGGAAATAAACGCATTGACTTCGATGATCGGTTGGTGGCGGCAAAGGCACTGGAGGAAAGGAAGAAGAAGGAAGCAGCAGGCAGCGGGCAGTAGGCAGCGGGCACATTTCTCATCTCTCATTGCGCAATTATCATTGCCCATTGAGTGGGAAGAATCATGAAGGCATCTCATTAATATGAGAAATGAGAAATGTGAGATGAAAAATGACTGATGAGCAAAACAAATGGACTTTAGCGGCAGTGCTAGAGGCCACCGGAGGTCAGCTTCTGGTGCAGGGTGAAGAGCAAAGTTTCAGCGAAATCTCCACCGACAGTCGCATCCTGGATCGAGGTGACCTGTTTGTAGCCCTGAAGGGGGAACAATTTGACGGTCATCAGTTTCTCGAGCAGGCCGTAAGCCGTGGTGCCGCTGGTGTGGTTGTGGCCTTGGAGGAGCAAGAAACGAGTGGTCTTCAGGACTTGCAGATCCCTGTAGTGGGTGTTCCTGATACTCTCCGTGCTTTCGGGGACCTGGCTGAGTTCTGGCGCCGGCGCTATCCCATCCCGCTGGTGGCGATTACTGGCTCCAATGGTAAGACCACCACCAAAGAGATGGTTGCGGCTATCTTTAGCCGATCTTGGAAGGTTCTCAAGAATCATGGAACCTTCAACAACCTGGTGGGTGTGCCACTCACCTTGTTGCAACTAAACAGCAGCCATCAGGCAGCGGTGATAGAGCTGGGAATGAATCAACCAGGAGAAATCGGGCGCTTGACCGAAATAACCCGCCCAGAGGTGGGAATGATTACCAATATCCAGCCGGCCCATCTGGAGGGGTTGGGAAGTCTGGCGGGGATTCAGGCCGCCAAAGGGGAGCTTTTCGCTGGTATGGAAGAGACCGCAACCATAGTGGTCAATCTGGATGATCCCAGGGTCATGGATGTGGCCTCCCCTTTCGCTGGCCGTCAGGTGAGATTCTCAACGGCAGGCGGTTCTGCCGACATAACCTTGGAGCGGGTCGTCTCTATGGACCTTGATGGCAGCCGTTTTCTCCTGAAACTGGAGGAGGAAACCCTTGAGATTCACCTGCCGGTGCTTGGCCGCCACCACATCAATAATGCGGTAGCAGCCGCGGCTGTTGCCTGGGCTTTGAATCTTCAATCAAGCACCATTGCCGCTGCCCTGGCAGAGTTTCGTCCTGTTGACAAACGAATGGAAATACTCACTCTTCCTGGCGACATCCACATAATAAATGACAGTTACAATGCCAATCCCGGTTCCATGGCCGCCGCTTTGGAAACATTGATACACGTTAAGAAGCAAGGCAAAACTTTCGCCGTTCTGGGCGACATGCTGGAGTTGGGAGAGGATAGCTCGGCCCTTCACCGGCAGGTGGGCGTCATCGTGGCCAGGGAAGGGGTTGATCACCTTTTGGCCATGGGTGAACAAGCCTCTCATCTGCTCGCCGGTGCTGCTGAGGCTGGAATGAGTAGCGACCGTATGACCCAGGCCAGTGATCACCAGGAAATGGCAACGCAGGTCAGCAGCTTGCTGGCTGCCGGTGACTGGTTGCTGGTGAAGGGTTCGCGGGGCATGCGGATGGAAAAGGTAGTTGAGATTCTTCTATCTGAGTTTGAGAAACAAAAGGTAAATGTCTGAAGTGAGCTAAAGTGCCTAAAATGTCTAAGATTTTTGCTAACTGGTGACCAACTGGAAACCGCGTTTATGGGTGTCATTCTGAGGAGCAAGGCGACGAAGAATCTCATAGTTGCTGGATCCGCAGAGATTCTTCGCTTCGCTCAGAATGACATGGAGGAGTTTCCGGATGGAAACAAACTAGAAGAGCACTCATGAAAGACCTCAAAGATAAAAACGTACTGGTTGTCGGGCTGGCTCGCACGGGTCTGGCCGTTGCCGAGTTCCTTCTGAACCAAGGAGCTCGCGTTACCATTACCGACCATCTCCCAGCTGAAGACTTGGGCTCTGAGGCGGACTCTGCCCGGGGGCTGGAATGCTTATTGGCGTTGGGAGGCCATCCCGCGGAACTATTCACCGATGCGGATCTCATCGTTGTCAGTCCTGGTGTTCCTCTGAACTTACCGCAGTTGCAAGAGGCCAAAAGCAAGTCCGTTCCGATTGTCGGTGAACTGGAACTGGCGAGTCGCTTTCTCAAGCTTCCTATTGTAGCCATAAGTGGCACCAATGGCAAAACCACCACGACAGCACTGGTGGGTGACATGATCAACCACAGCGGCCAGCGCGTCTTCGTGGGAGGCAACATCGGCAATCCTCTCGTCAATCTACTTCGAGCAAAAGAAGATTTTGAAATAGCAGTGGTTGAAGTGAGCAGCTTCCAGCTTGATTCCATGGATACCTTTCACCCCCAGGTTGCAGTGCTCCTGAACATCAGCGAAGATCACCTAGATCGTTATGGTTCTTTTTCTGACTATGTGGAAAGCAAATGCCGACTCTTTTCCAATCAAACAGTGGACGATATTGCGGTGGTCCCCGCCCGTGACCCCCTGATCGGGGTGCGTTGTACCATCCGCAGTCGCCAACTCAACTTTAGCCTGTCCAAGCAATCAGCCCACGCCTATCTGGATTCAGAGCAGCTGGTCTGTCGGGTAATGCCTGGCCCGGTGCGTCGCTATGACCTGCGTCGCTGGCAACTCGTGGGCAATCATAACCAGCAGAATCTTATGGCTGCGGTACTTGCTGCCACCAACATGGGGGCCGAACCTGAGGCCATTCAGAAGACTATCGACAATTTCAAACCGCTGCCGCACCGCCTGGAACTGGCTCATCACTGGCGCGGCATCCGCTTCTATAATGACTCCAAAGCCACCAATGTGGATTCAGTGGTCCGATCCCTTGAAACCTTCACTGCGCCCATTATTCTCCTTGCTGGGGGGCGCGACAAAGAAGGCTCCTACGATCCTCTTACTGGTTTGGTTCGCCAACGCGTAAAAATGCTCGTGCTTATGGGAGAAGCTCGATTTCGATTGGCCAAGGCTTTGGGTAATCTCACTTGCACGGTGGTGGTGGACGACATGGAAGCTGCGGTCCCGGTAGCCCTGGGCGCTGCTGCGCCAGGCGACGTGGTCTTGCTCTCTCCCGCATGTTCGAGTTTTGACCACTATGAGAACTATAAGGCCAGGGGCGACCACTTTCGTTCTCTGGTCCATAAATGCACCGCTATGGAAGTGGTTGATGAAAAGACTAGTTGTCCCTGGACCTCTGCGGGCAGGAGCAAAAGAAAGCTCAACGCCCACAATTGAAGGCGAAGCAGCAAAGCGCTAAGGGCAGAGCGCAAAGCGTAAAACTGTCAATGTCAAGATTCCCTGTATTTCTCGCTATGCGTTATGCGAAATGGTAAATAGCACGATGGCTCATTTAAGGGAACATAAGAACAGCTACGATCTAGTCCTCCTGTTCGTTACTTTTGCTCTGATGGGTATTGGACTTGTGATGCTTTACAGTTCGAGTTCCATCATTGCCCAGCAGCGTTTTGGTGACAGCATGTACTTTGTCAAGAGGCAGATCCTTTTTTCCTTGATTGGGGTTGCCGTCCTGATCGTAAGCAAGAATTTGCCCTATGTTGTGTATCGCCGTCTTGTCTATGTGATCCTTGGGGTGAGCCTGTTGAGTCTTCTTATTGTGCTCTTGCCCCAGGTGGGCCATCGGGTTGGGGGTGCCAGGCGTTGGTTGCGGCTGGGCCCTCTCTCTGTGCAACCTGCAGAATTTGCCAAATTGACACTCATCATCTACATTTCCTACTCCCTGGCCAAAAAGAAGGACCGGATCCAAGAGTTCAGTGTGGGGTATGTACCACACCTTCTGGTTTCAGCAGTCTTTATTGGCCTGGTGCTTATGCAACCTGATTTGGGAACTGCAGTAACCTTTGCGGCCCTGGTTTTTCTCTTGCTCTTCGTCGCCGGCGTACGTTTGCGCTTTCTATTGGCCACAGGCCTGGCCCTCATTCCCCTTCTGGCTTTGGCCATAGCCCAGTCAAGTTACCGCTTGGAAAGGCTATTGGCTTTTGTCAACCCGTGGCGAGATCCAAGCGATACCAGTTTCCAGCTCCTTCACTCATTACTGGCTCTCGGCTCAGGTGGTCCGTTAGGAGTTGGTCTGGGTTCCGGCCAGCAAAAGCTTTTCTATCTGCCAGAACCACATACGGACTTTATTCTGGCGGTAATTGGCGAAGAAACCGGGATGGTGGGCATTGCCATTGTCCTCCTCCTCTACGGTCTGTTGATCTACAAGGGGGTGCAAATCGCCCTGCGAGCACCCGACCGCTACGGCACCTACCTGGCTTTCGGCCTGACTCTGGTAATCGGGCTCCAAGCACTCATTAACAGTGCGGTGGTCATGGGGCTGCTGCCCACCAAAGGACTGCCGCTACCCTTCATAAGCTACGGCGGCAGTTCTCTGCTCACCAACCTGGCAGCCATGGGAATTCTCATGAATATAAGTAGCTACGCCAAGGAGCAGTCCCGGGGCTGGTACACGGGGAACTGGCTGAATCCGCAGACCAGAGGGAGGCGGAGCAAAAGAAATGCCTAAATTGTCTAAAACTTTGAAAAAACACTGTCAAGAATAGATTTTATGATGACTTTCTTAGCTGGCTAAACTGAAAAATGTACAAACGTTCTTATCATATTCACTTCGTTGGCATCGGTGGCATCGGTATGAGCGGTATTGCTGAACTGCTTCTCAACCTCGGCCACCAGGTCAGTGGCTCCGATATCCAGGAGAGCGAAATTACCCGTCGGCTTGAAACATTAGGGGCAACGATCTCCTACAGCCATCAGCCCCAGCAGGTAGCCGGTGCTGACGCTGTGGTGGTTTCCTCTGCCATTGATTCTGACAACCCTGAGGTGGCTGCGGCCAACATGGACTACCACATACCAGTTATTCGTCGGGCCGAGATGCTGGCCGAGCTCATGCGACTCAAGTACGCCATTTTGATTGCAGGAGCTCACGGCAAGACGACCACTACCTCCATGGTGGGTACGGTGATGGCAGAGGGCGGTCTAGATCCCACCGTGATCATTGGTGGTCGTCTGAATGCCTGGGGAACCAATGCCAAGCTTGGCCAGGGCGACTTTGTGGTGGCGGAAGCGGATGAAAGCGACGGCACCTTTCTTCTGTATTCTCCCACCATCTCGCTGGTAACAAACATCGACACTGAACATCTCGATTTCTATAAAGACCTGGATGCGATCAAAGAGACTTTTCTCGAATTCATCAACCAGGTCCCATTTTATGGACTCAATATCCTTTGTCTCGAGGATGAAAATATTCAGTCCCTCTTGCCTCGGATCAAGAAGCGGCTGGTCACCTATGGTTTCTCAGCGCAGGCTGATTTCCAAGCCCGTGACCTTGCCTTTGATGGACTGAATGTTTCCTACCGCGCTTTCTATCGCGGTCAGGAATTGGGAAAGGTCAATTTGCCCATCCCAGGGCGGCACAATGCCCTGAATTCCCTGGCGGCTGTGGCGGTCGGCCACGAACTGGAAATTCCCTTCTCCGCTATTTGCCGCGGTCTACAGGAAATGACCGGGGTGCAGCGCCGTTTTGAAATCAAAGGTGACGTCAATGGCGTTACCGTAATCGATGACTACGGCCATCATCCCACCGAGATAAAGGCAGTGCTGAAAACAATGGCCTTATCATTTCCGGGGCGGCGCCGCTTTGTGCTTTTCCAGCCTCACCGCTACACCCGCACAAAAGCCCTGTTCGAGGATTTCACCACTGCCTTTTATCAATCGGACGTTCTCATTGTCACCGAGATTTATGCTGCCAGTGAACCGGTTATTCCAGGAGTGCATGCAGAAAAGCTGACAACTGCCATTCGAGAACATGGACATGGCAATGTCAGGTACATCCCAGATCACCTGGCCCTGGTGCCGTCTCTCGTGGAGGAAGTGCGGGAGGGAGATGTTGTGTTGACCCTTGGAGCAGGTAACATTTGGCAAACAGGCGAGGAGTTGCTCAAACGATTAAAGGAAAGGAACCGATAACAGGTAAACGGTCAAGGGTGAACGAGAAAAATGCTTAGGTCATTACGCTTCTCCTTCATTCGTAGGGCCGGTCTCCGTACCGGCCGAAAGAGGATAACGTAGCTTGAGATACGTTTCTGGCGGGTCCGGAGACCCGCCCTACGATGACTGGCCACTAGACAGCAAATGACTAATGATAAATGTGAAATGATAATGGATCCTAAATTGAAAAAACAGCTTCAGCACCTGGACGGAGTTGAAGTCGACTGGAATGTGATGCTGACAGGACACACCTCGCTGCGCGTGGGGGGGCCGGTGTCCTGCCTCCTCCGTCCTCTTAATCTGGCAGGGCTGCAAACCGCCGTCCAGGTGCTGAACAAAAATCATCATCCCTACTTCATTCTTGGGCGTGGAACCAATCTTCTGGTGCGGGATGGTGGCAGCCGGGCTGCGGCTATCAACCTGGAGAACGGCTTTTCTCAAATAGAGCACATGGATTCCGCGGGAAGAGTGAAAGTAGGTGCGGGAATGCGTCTCAACAGGCTTCTTCGCTTCTGCCTGAAAGAAGCTCTCAGCGGCCTCGAGTTTATTGCCGGCATACCCGGCTCGGTGGGGGGTGCTCTGCGAATGAATGCTAGTACTCACGCCGGAGAAATGGCTGATGTTTGTGAAGCGGTGCTCCTTCTTCTTGCTGACGGCGCCCTGAGCAGGCTATCCGGATCCCAACTCCGCTTTTCGTACCGCAGCCTAGAACTGCCGCCAAACTCTGTGGTTCTTGAAGCTGAGTTCTCACTTACCCCAAGCTCTCGAGAGCACATTCGAGACAAGATTCGCGCCTTGCTTAATACTCGAAAGGAGAAACAGCCATGGCGCCTTCCCTCAGCTGGCTCGGTGTTCAAGAATCCCCCAGGGGACTTTGCCGGTCGGCTTATTGAGGCCGCAGGTTTAAAAGGTATACGCGTTGGCGATGCCCAAATTTCTACAAAGCACGCCAATTTCATCGTAAACCGGGGCCAGGCACGGGCCAGCGATATCCTGGCTCTCATTCAACTCGCCCAGGAAAAGGTGGCGCAAGAATTTGGCGTCCAACTAGAACTGGAAATCGAAGTCGTTGGCAATAACCATAACACCTGATTGTCGGGGCCGTATGCAAATTTCGCTGCCATTTGAAGCCATAAAGGTAAAGAGCAAGAAGAATAGCTACCGGAACAAACGTCTGCAGTTGTACCGACGATTGCGCCTGGTTGCTAAAATATTTCTTGTCCTTCTTGTTTTTGTTGCCTTGAGTGCTCTGTGCCTTGTTGGCTACCGTGCTCTACTCACTTCACCGCTACTGCAGGTCACCCGGATCCAGGTGAATGGCTGTCAGCAGCTGGACCCTCAAGCTGTCATTCAACAAGCCGAGATCCCATCTGGGGTCAACATTCTTTCCCTGGATCTAGACGAGGTAAGAAATAGGCTCACACAACATCCCTGGATAGCGGCCGCCGCTGTTAGCCGCGAGATCCCAGATCGGATTCGTATAGAGATTGAGGAACGTAAGCCGGTGGCCCTGGTCAAGGGGCATCAGTTCTACCTGGTAGACCAGCAGGGCACTTGTTTCGCCCAGGCCGCGCCGAGCGAATATGCCGGTTTGCCTATTATTACAGGACTTGACCCTGGAACCCTCGGCTCCGGCTGCAACCTGCCTCGAGAGTTTACCGTTCTCCTTGAGAATCTCTATCGAGAGACTCAGTTGAAATTACCCTGGCGACTCATCTCTGAGATCAGGTGGAACAGGAATGCAGGGCTCAGCTTTTTTACCGCCCGAGGTGGAATTCAGGTCGACCTCGGCAGCGAAGACTATGGCATCAGGATAGCCAAGCTTGAAAAGGTGTTGCGCTATCTGGAGAAAAAAGGACTTCAGACCCAGTTAAGGGGGATTGATCTCAGCCACGGAAATCGGGTCTTTGTCAGAGGACGTTTCAAGATTCCCAAGCAAAACCGATCTCAACAAAAGGGGGTTTAAACATGGCCAAAAAGGATTCATTGATTGTGGGACTTGACGTTGGCACCACCAAAATTTGTGCCGTGGTTGGTGAGGCTACCCCTGAAGGAATAGATATTGTGGGAATTGGCACCCATCCTTCTGACGGCTTGCGCAAGGGTGTAGTGGTCAACATTGAAAGCACGGTGAATTCAATTAAACGAGCAGTGGAAGAGGCCGAGTTAATGGCGGGCTGTGAAATCAATGCGGTTTACGTCGGTATTGCCGGTGGACATATCGAGGGCGTCAACAGCCATGGTGTAATCGCCGTGAAGACCCGTGAAGTAAGCCAGCAAGACATTGACCGGGTAATCGATGCTGCCAAAGCAGTGGCAATACCCTTTGATCGAGAAGTTATTCATATTCTGCCGCAAGAATATTTGATCGACGACCAGGGCGGTATTCAAAACCCTCTGGGCATGTCAGGCGTGCGCTTGGAGGCCAAGGTTCACATCGTCACCGGTGCTGTTACCTCAGCCCAGAATATCGTCAAATGCTGCCAACGTGCCGGCCTTGACGTCTGTGACATTGTTTTGGAGTCCCTCGCCTCAGCAGAAGCGGTACTGAACCCCCAAGAGCGTAGGTTGGGCGTGGCCCTGGTGGATTTTGGTGGAGGCACTTCGGATCTGGCCATCTTTTCAGAACACAGCATACGACATAGCTCGGTTCTCTCCCTGGGTGGCAATAATCTTACCAACGACATTGCCGTGGGATTGAGAACCCCAGTGGAAGAGGCAGAAAAAATCAAACTGCGCTACGGCTGTGCTCTCACTGCCATGATTCAAAAGGACGAGACTATCCAGGTGCCGAGTGTTGGAGGTGGCAAGGCAAAGGTGCTCAGCAGAAACATATTGGGTGAGATTTTGGAGCCACGAGTGGAGGAAATCTGTTCGTTGCTGCAACGGGAATTACTTCGATCCGGCTATTCGGACCTTGTGGCTTCCGGTCTGGTAATTACCGGGGGTTCCTCTTTGCTACCGGGGCTTGCGGAGTTGGCCGAGCAGGTCTTCAACCTGCCTGTTCGCACTGGCCTACCCACTGACATCGGTGGCCTGGCAGATGTGGTCAAAAACCCCATGTACGCCACTGGAGTGGGGTTGGTCCTTTACGGTGCCAACGCCGCACCCAGAAAATTGTTCCGCATCCGTCAAAACAACATTTTCAACCGCTTGGTCGATCGGATGCGGAAATGGTTTAGTGACATAGTGTAAGGAATTGAGGAATTGGGGAATTGAGGAATTGGAGGATTGAGGAATTCCTGAATTTTGGCCCGGAGGGATACAATGACTACGTCGGACCTTTACTTCGTTTTGACCATGTTCTTTGTATGTATGGGCTGTTTTCTTGTTTCTACTATGGGGTTTGTCTTCTTCGCCCGCCGGCGACAGCAGAAGGGCTCGTGAACTGCCGCGTGGGATATGGATGAAACACCCTAATGCAGGAGGTGGATCATGATGTTCGAGTTTGTTGAAAGTGACAACGGAGCCAAGATCAAAGTGATTGGCATAGGTGGTGGTGGCGGCAACGCTATCAACAATATGATCAACGCCAGTCTGATGGGAGTTGATTTCATCGCCGCTAACACCGACGCCCAGGCCCTGGAAGTTTCCAAGGCTCACACCAAACTCCAACTGGGAGCCAACATTACCAAGGGGCTTGGAGCCGGGGCCAACCCAGAGATCGGCCGCAGTGCCGCTCTGGAGGACGCTGACAGGATTCGTCAGGCCTTGGATGGCGCTGACATGGTCTTCGTGACTGCCGGACTGGGCGGAGGCACCGGGACTGGTGGTGCACCGGTAGTTGCTCAGATCGCCAAGGAAATCGGAGCGCTCACCGTGGCTGTGGTGACCAAACCATTCAACTTTGAAGGACGTCAGCGCATGCAGACGGCCGACAAAGGTATCAAAGAGCTCCAGGAGACGGTGGATACCATCATTACCATTCCCAACAACCGTCTTTTGAGCCTGGCGGCCAAAAAGGCGACTTTCCTGGAAATGCTCAAAAAGGCGGACGACGTGCTGCTCTATGCCGTGAAGGGCATCTCCGATCTCATCACCGTCCCGGGCTTGATCAATCTAGATTTTGCCGATGTCAGGACAATCATGAGTGAGATGGGTATGGCTTTGATGGGCACCGGCATGTCTAGTGGTGAAGATCGGGCCACTGAGGCGGCTCAGAAAGCCATTTCCAGTCCTCTGTTGGAGGATGTGTCCATAAGTGGTGCCAAGGGTGTGCTCATGAACATCAGCAGCGGACTGGACCTCACCATCGACGAGGTTCAAGAGGCATCATCACTGATCCAGAAAGAGGCCCACGAAGATGCCAATATTATCTGGGGCACGGTGCTGGATCAGAGTGCTGGTGACGAATTGAGGGTTACCGTTATCGCCACCGGAATCGGTGAAGTCGACGTCAGACCCAAACCCGACTTGGGAGTTATCCAAGGGTCTCGCCGTGACGATGACCTGGAAATTCCCACCTTCTTGCGCCGTAACAGGAAGATTGAGGATAACGCGACTGAACACAGCCGCCCCATGAGTTACAAAGATCTTCCCATAGACGAGGACGAGCTGGAAATCCCAACCTTTCTCCGACGGCAGGCCGACTGAGGCGGGATTATTTCGGCCGATACCGGCCGTCGCTTGCGGCGGTCAAAGATTGTTTCTAGAGGTGGTGAAAAGGTGAGGACGCGGCGCGGTCTCTGTGGCATAATTGAACGGTGTACATTTGCAGCCCTGACGCCATGTACCAGTGCTATCTTCTGGGGTGTTTTTGAGGGCAGTAGGATATCGAAGACCTTTTTCCGGCAAGAGCTTCCACGGGTTACCAATGTCTTGGCAACTGCAACGCAGATTAAAAAAGTGGCTGGCGGACGAGACCGGCACAATCATCAAGGATTGGGGTGGGAAGATTCCCATTGCCCTGGTCTACCCCAACCGGTACTTTCTGGGAATGTCCAACCTGGGCTTCCAGACCGTCTACCATCGCCTGAACCAGCTGCCCACCGTGGTTTGCGAGAGGGTTTTTCTGCCGGAATCCAAGGACATGACTGCGGCACGTTCGGGAACCGGCCCGCTTTCAGTGGAGAGCCAAAGGCCGCTGGCGGATTTCCGAATCGTCGCCTTTTCAGTAGCTTTTGAAAATGATTATGCAAATCTCGTTCACCTCCTGCAACTTGGCAAATTGAGCCCCTACAGCTCCCGCCGTCACCAGCACGAGCCCCTGGTGGTGGCGGGAGGTATCGCCACCTTCCTTAACCCTGAGCCTATCGCTCCCTTCATTGATGTCTTCCTTCTGGGTGAGGCGGAAAATCTCCTGGAGGAGTTCACTACCGCTTGGCAAGAAGCGCAAGATGAGAATGCTTCCAGGGAAGAGCAGCTGGTCCATATTGCCAAGCGGGTATCAGGAGCTTATGTGCCTGCCTTGTTCAGGGCGGAAAATGACACTGAAGGTCAACTTATCTCTTTTGAACCCCTTACCGACATCCCTGCTAAGATTCCGGTTAGAGTTGCTGCCATAGAGACCGAAGGACCAACGGTCTCAACAGTCGTCACCCCTCATACCGAATTCCCTAACACTGTCTTGGTGGAGATCGGCCGGGGCTGTGGCCGGGGCTGCCGCTTCTGTGCTGCCGGCTTTGTCTATCGGCCTGTTCGGTATCAACAGGGTGAGAAGGTGGTGCAAGCGGCCCTGGATAGCGCCCCCTCAGGAAGAAAAATCGGCCTGCTGAGCTCGGCTGTGTCGGACCATCCCGATATCGACGCCATCTGTTTGCAGCTGAGGCAAGCAGGGACACGCTTATCGGTATCCTCACTGCGAGCCGACTCTGTCACCCCTGCCATGCTGGAGGCACTTCGGGAAAGTGGTCTTCGAACCGTGGCCATCGCCCCTGAGGCTGGGAGCGAGCGTTTGCGGCAGGTAATTAACAAGAACTTGACCGAAGAGCAAATCCTCAATGCTGTCACGGCCGTGCTCGGCTCAGGTATTCCCAATCTGAGGCTCTATTTCATGATCGGTCTGCCCACCGAAACAGAAGAGGATATAGAGGCAATAATACAGCTGGTCAAACGGGTCAAGCATGAGCAGCTGGTTATCGGTCGAGGGCAGAAGCGGCTGGGCACTGTCACCCTGAGCGTCAGTTCCTTTGTACCCAAACCGTTCACACCCTTTCAGTGGGTTCCGTTCTCCGATCTTTCCATACTCAAGCGACGAATAAAGAAACTCAGACGAGGCCTGGGTGCGGTGGCCAACGTGCGGGTGCATGCCGATGTCCCCCGCTGGGCTTACATCCAGGCGCTGCTGGCCCGTGGCGACCGACGGTTGGCACCCTTGCTGGCAACAGTGGCACAAGAAAACGGCAACTGGAGCAAATCCTTCAAGACGGTCAATGTTAACCCGGAATTCTATGTTTCTCGCGAACGGGAGCGAGAAGAGCTTTTCCCCTGGGACTTCATGGATCACGGCATCAAGAAAGATTATCTCTGGCATGAATATGAGCAGGCCCTGGCCGGCCAGACTACCTCACCCTGTGAGCCGACTGAGTGCAAGATATGTGGGGTTTGTTAGAACGCAGGTGGAACGGCACGGCGAAGCGGGGACGCGGAGACGTCTGACTCAGCTGGCAGCTTGCAGCCGGCAGCCAGAAAACAGAGGGCAGCCATGAGATCCCCCTGTGGGAGCGGCTTTCCAGCCGCGATCTTATGATTTGCTGACTTAACGTTTAGTGTACTGCTTACCTCTCACGGCTTACCCATCATGATTGAACATACTTTCCTACACCTCCCCCACATCGGCCCTCGAACCGAGATCGATCTCTGGCGCCGGGGAATTCTCACCTGGGATGACCTGGAGCTTCACCTCAAGGATTGGCCAAAAAATACTGAGCAACGGCGACGCATAACCAGGCAGCTCCACGAGTCCATTGAGCACCGCGGGCAAGCCGGTTACTTTTACAACCGCCTCCCCTCTGCCGAGCGCTGGCGGCTCTATCGGGACTTCCGAAACCGCTGCGGTTTTCTGGACATCGAGACCACGGGTATAAGCAGTTACGACCACGAAATTACCGTCATCGGTCTCTATGACGGCCTCCAGATGCACCACTTCGTCAACGGGGAAAGCCTGGAGGAGTTCGAGGATGCCGTAGAGGGTTATGATTTGCTCATTACCTTTAATGGCTGTAGATTTGACCTCCCCTTCATCGCCGGGTTTTTCCCCAACCTCCAGTTCCGTCAGGCCCACATCGATCTGCTGCATGTGGCACGGCGGCTGGGCTACCGCGGCGGCCTCAAACGAATCGAGCCTCTTTTTGGAATCTTTCGCGACTCGGAGATCCAGGAGATGAGCGGCTACGAGGCGGTTGTGCTCTGGCACGAGCATCTCCGTGGCAGTCCCGAAGCCCTTCCCAGACTACTTAAGTACAATGAAGCTGACGTGGTCAACCTCAAGACCATCATGGAGATCGCCTGGGAGCGGCTGCAGCAGGAGTTGGAGTTTGCAGCGGGCCGCATGTTGCCATTCGATCTGGTAAACAGTGAAAAGTGAACAGGAAGCAGCCCCGCGACAAGCTCCCCGCGACTGCGCTTCCCGAGACTGCGCTCGGGACAGGCGGGACAGGCAGGGCCGCTGAGCTCGGCCGTTGGGCAGCACGTGATTGAGTTACGATTTCTGGTTGGTTGCAATAGCATGGATTCCGTGCTATCGTGCTTCACATGATTCGCTCGTTCAGCAACACTGGAACTGAAGACATTTTCAATGGCAAGCGCACTAAGACTGCCAGAAAAACGTGCCCACAACGCTTGTGGCGAATTGTTGTACGCAAGTTGGATCAGCTTGACTCGGTAATCTCATTGGACGAACTCAGAATACCTCCGGGCAATCGATTGGAGGCACTGAAAACTGATCGGAAAGGACAACACAGTATTCGTATCAATGAACAATATCGCATCTGCTTTGTTTGGACTGATTTAGGGCCAGTGGAAGTGGAAATCGCAGATTACCACTGAAGTCAGATGCCAGAAAAATTTGGAGTTAATCATGGTTCGTGTACCAACGCATCGAGCACCGACTCACCCCGGCGAAATGCTTTTGGAAGAGTTTTTGATTCCTTTAGGTTTGACTCAACGGGAGTTAGCAAAGGCGATCCATGTGCCTTACCAAAGAGTGAACGAGATTGTGAACGGGCGTCGGGGGATGACACCGAGTACGGCATTACGCCTTGCTAAACTCTTTAGGGTATCAGCAGATTTCTGGATGAACCTCCAGCTTCGGTGGGATTTGTACCAGGCCCAAAAATCTGAGGCCGGTGAGTTAAAGACTATTCGACCCTATCCTCTCAAGGATATTACAAAGCAGCAAATTCCACCTGATATTTCATAGTTCCGAGGATTACGGCTACGTCTCATAATTAGTGCTGCCCAACCACTCGCTGCAGTTGGACCGGGGAAACAGCTTCGTTGGTTTTTTGGTGCCGAATGCGCGGGGTCAAACATCAGCCACCGATCAGCCCGGCCGCTGAGCTCGGCCGTTATCTTCTCAGGGAGAGATTCGCGATTGACTTATATGCATAAATAATGCATACTCATACACATGAGAACTACACTGAACATAGACGACAAAATCCTGGAAGAGGCATCGCGGTTGACTGGCATCAAAGAAAAGACTGCCTTGGTGCGACTTGGACTGGAATCTTTGATTGCCCGCGAAAGTAGTAAGCGCCTTGCAAGGCTGGGTGGAACCGAAAAGGATCTCCGTCCAATTCCGAGACGTAGAACAGCGAAGTCGTAGCAGTGGTCATCGTCGATACCTCGATATGGGTTACCCATCTTCGTCAGGGCAGCCGTCATCTTAGTCAGTTGCTTCTGGATGCACAGGTAGGGTGTCATCCTTTCATAGTCGGTGAACTGGCGTGCGGTAATATCAAGAACAGGGTTGAGTTCCTCTCCCTTCTACAATCTCTTCCGATGGCTCCAACCGTGTCTCTGGATGAACTTCTCTACTTCATCGACCGACACACATTAATGGGCATGGGAATCGGTTTCGTCGATGCTCATCTCCTAGCTTCGGCACGATTGTCGAGGATACCCCTGTGGACTTCGGATAAGAAGCTGAAATCAGCGGCAACTAAACTCGAAGTCTTTTACAAGTAACTCTTCTCTATGGGCATAATGCGAAGATAACCACTCACTGCAGTCGGACCCATTCAGACTCAGCCTTTCGGCAAGCTCAAGGCTTCGCTCAGGGCCGCTGAGCTCGGCCGTTAGAATCATGAAAGGGAAAATATGTCAGACGAAAAAATTGAAAAATTGGCCGTATTAATAGATGCAGACAACGCCCAACCTTCTATTGTTGACGGGCTACTAGCGGAAATCGCAAAGTATGGGACAGCTAATGTAAAAAGGATTTACGGTGACTGGACGCTGTCAGGCCTTAAAGGGTGGAAGGAAGTACTGTTACAGTATTCAATACAGCCCATACAGCAATTTGGGTATACTTCAGGGAAAAATGCAACTGACAGTGCATTGATAATTGACGCAATGGATTTACTTTACACGGGCAAATTTGATGGTTTTTGTATCGTATCCAGCGATAGT
>JAUVTM010000090.1 GCA_030601545.1 Syntrophobacterales bacterium | reverse complement strand
ATCCTAGACTTCACCAAGATTTCGGTTCACGCCTTCGGACTGGTGGCAGAACACTATGCTTTACTTCACTCCGGGGCCGCCCTGGGTAGGGGTTGTGGTCCCCTTGTGGTCGCTCGCGTACCCAGAAACATGGAGAGCCTGCGCCACGAGGTCATCGCTATTCCAGGCAAGCTGACTACTGCCAACCTGCTGCTCCAGCTCTACGGGGAAGGTTTTTCCCGATTACGCCCCATGTCCTACGAGAATATCATGCCTAGCTTGCAGCAGGGCGAGGTTGCCGCTGGTGTGATCATTCATGAAGGCCGCTTCACCTATCCCAACTATGGGCTTCATGCCGTACTGGATCTCGGCGCTTGGTGGGAAGAGACCCAAAATCTGCCCGTGCCTCTGGGAGCGATTCTTGTTCGACGAGACCTTGGGGCCGATGTTGTCGAGGCTGTAGAGGACGGTATTCGCCGCAGTCTGCTTTTCGCCCAAAAAAATCCAGAAAAGGTATGGCCCTATATCAAGATGCACGCCCAGGAGATGGACGATGCCGTCATCCGCCAGCACATAGACCTCTATGTGAACGACTATTCTCTGGAACTTGGTGAGGAAGGTAGTCTCGCTATCAGAACTCTGCTTGAACTCGCTCATACCCGTGGATTGGTGCCACGGTTGCAGGGGGATCTTTTCCTTGAGGAATGACCGGAGGTCGTCGATCATTGGTTATTTATCATTTGGCATTTCGCATTTATCATTGTTCATCTTTGATGAATGAGGTAAAAGGACAACCATGGAAACACGGGCTGCACATTTGAGCGTAACCTATTTCCCCTATACCTTCTTGGAGGAAAACGATGTAAAACGGTTGATTTTCTACTTCGACACTATTCGCTTACTTCAGATTTTTCCTGATTTCGAGCCTGGCCTGCCGGCCCTGCTGCGCTCATCTCAAATGGTGCAGCCGTTTCAGCCTGTAACTGACCCGTCTTTATTAGAAACCATTGGACAAGCACACCAAACCTATCAGCAACTTGGCAGCGTCCATCAAAATGGCGGCCTGGTTCAGTTGTTGAGGACCTTTGCTCTGCAGGAAGATTTTGAAGACTCAAGAACTGGTCTGGTCGCCAGAATCAGACAGGCTCACCCCCGGCTGGCGCCAGAAGTGGCTGAGATAATCAACGATGGAGTTTTCCTTCTCCTGGCGCATCAACTGGACCATGACCATCTCGAGCTGGATCTGGACATGGAACGAATCCGTGGGCTGGAAGCGAAACTCCATGAAGAGGCGGGAATTGCTGCAGATGAAGAGAGTGACGGTGTGGCCATGCGATCACCCTTACTGGAGGAATCAGATCCCCCACGAACTCAATATACGTATGAACGACTCAGGGCCTGGACTCGTCTCTATTGCTCCCAGGAGCAAGCCGGTCCCCTTCTGCCTCTTACCACCAGTGCAGAAGTTCTGGCGGAGATTTCAGAACGACTACCGTCTCAGTTATCCGCCGTCGCTGAAGGACTGCCAGCAAGGGGGCCTGAGCAACAATGTTTATCAGTCCTCCCCGATCCGCAACAGCTTTCTCTGGAAGAGATTGTGGAATTCAGACAATCAGTAAGTCGCGAGCCCTTTATGGATACGTGGCGGGAATCTGTTACTGTCGCAGTTAACCGCTTGCAACAGGAGACAGTGCAAGAAGAGCAGTGGCAGGAGTTACAGCAACTCGTTCAGAAAGCTGCTGATGCATTTCTACAGCACTGGCCAGTTCCAGAAAAACCTACCCGTTACCTGCGGCTGGAGTGCGTCTGCTACCCCAAGATTCAGCCGGAACTTGCCTTCTCTCTCGCCACTGGTCTAAAGCCGGCCGCAAGAGAGCCATATACCTCCGAGACCGTAAATGGTGTCAGCCTGTTACTCTCCCCAGCAGATCTCTAGGCTGGAGGGTAGAGCTTGCAGCTAGGAGAGAAGGACGATTATGGATTGCGGATTGCGGATTTGAGATTGAACAAGACCGAGTAAGACAAGGCAGGCGGTGGAAGTCAAAATCGCATTCTTGTTTTACTCGAATAAACAGTTCGCATTAGACACCCTTCAATCTGAAATCTGATATCCTGAAGTGGTCCGCCGTAGGCGGATTCATGAAATATGCGGCCTATAGGAAGGATTTTCGAGCTGCTGCCCGAGGAACTCAACCTGGTTACGCACACCGCTCTTTTGTTGAATTTGGCGGGAGATGTTATCCACAGCATGAATCACAGTGGCGTGGGACCGATTGAAAGCCCGACCAATGCATTCTAATGTTTCGTCGGTGTACTTGCGACAGAAGTACATACCCAGATTACGTGGATAGACCACGCCTTTCTTGCGTGAATTTGACTTCAGGGCTTCAACCGAAACCTTGAAGTATTGACAGACAACTTGTTGCACCTGCTCTATATTTATGGCCTCCCGGCTGTCGCAGACCGATTCCAGGACCTCGTGTGCCAGTCTGAGGTCGATAGGTTTTTCCAAAAGCGAGGACATGGCGACGATACCAATGACACAACTCTCCAACTGTCGCACATCGCGAGTGATATGGGTGGCCAATACTTCGGCCACGTCCGACGGAAGCCGAATCCCCTCGTTGTCCGCCTTCTTTTCGAGAATCTTGAGTCTCGTTTGAAAATCCGGGGGTTCGATGTGGGTGACCATGCCAGCGGTCAATCGAGATTGGAGCTTGCTCTTCAGCTTCGGAATATCTCTCGGAAATTGGGTCCCGGTGAATATGACCCGCTTATTGACACGACTGAGGGCATCGAGAGTGTAAGCTAGTTCCGCCTGCGTCTTTTCTTTGCCACTGAGAAATTGCACTTCCTCTAAGAGTAGAACATCACATTTATTGCGATATCTTTCCTTGAATCCTTCCATCCGACGCTGTTTGATGGCGACAACCATCTCATTGGTGAACTCCTCAGCAGTGAGGTAGCAAACGCGAGTACTACTAGCATGGGTAAGGATATGGTTGCCTATGGCATGCGAAAGATGACTCTTGCCCAACCCAGTATCTGCCAACAAATAGAGGGAACTACTAAGGCCGCTATCACCATTGGCGATGGCAAGGGACGCAGAGAACGCAAAGCTGTTCCCAGCGCCCACCACGAATTGATCAAAGGTGAATCTCCGATTCAGACGGCACATGTGTCCGTTCTCTTGCGGAGGGAGGGGTAGCGGCAACTGGCTGGAATCTTCCTTGTCCTGTCGCGATCTGCGGGGTGTGGCTGCCAACCGAAGATGGATCTCCTTAGGAGTACCACCGTGCCGTTCCCAACTTCTTTTGATTTCAGGGAAGTAGTTCTCCCGGACCCAGTTGAGAAAAAACCGATTGGGACAAGCTAAAGAAATTTTACCTTCGCGAGAGATCCCCAGCTCAATGGGATCAATCCACATCTTAAAACAGTTACTGGAGATTAGATCCTGCAAATCGTTCTTCGTCCGTCTCCAGATATCCTCCATGCAAACACCTCTACATTTATCTACCGTGGTCTGTGATCAACCCAGCGGTTTCAAGGACGAGCCAGCAGTTCAGGCTTACGGGGATTAATATCACGGAAATAGGAGCCCCCTCGCGCCTCGTCCGCAGTATGATTCTAAATAGTCTTACCTCTTTTCGTTGCTTGGGTTCCGTCCGGTTGGTTTAATCAGGAGCGGAAAACCAGAGAAATGCTTTGGCCATTATGCGGTGCGTCTCCGGAACCATTGGATTTATCGATTTCGACTTGGTTGGAAAGGTGGCAGTTAGATCATCTGTTCCTTGTCCTGGCTGAGACACGGAGACGTGCCAGCACATGGCGTAGTTTTGTAATCCATCCGCATTCTAATGTCAAACTCCATATAACCGCATTTTACTCTAAACGGGCCTCAGTTGTTAACAACTAAATTTCACCAAGATTTCCGGAGCTTGTTCGAGTATATCCTTATAAGGGTGCGAGAATAGGAATTTTTTCCGTCTTTTTCAAAATACTACTGATATTCAAGGGTTTACGCCTGTATTTTTTAGGATTTTTCCGTTATCAACATTGATGATCTTCTGATTTCTCCTATTTTCTCCTTTTTTTCACCTTTACTTTTTTTTCTCACCAGCCTCCATTTGCCCGTTGAATTCAAAATCAAATTTTGCCAATATACTTAAGACATTTCAGTCCACCATCCAGATTGACGATATATAAACAGTACGGTTCATCGAGCGCGTAGGGCTTGTATTATCAAGACCTTACCATTAACAACTCTCATTACTGCAGGATGACCTGCAAGAACAGGAGAGCAACCATGGATAAGCTAACTGTGGCATTGCTCAGCGGTGGGCGCTCCGCCGAGCGCGAGGTATCCCTCAAGAGCGGTGAACAGGTTTATCAAGCTTTGGAAAAGGAGAAGTATCACATACGCCGCTATGACCCCAGAGACGACCTGGCTCGACTGATTGCAGAAGCTGAGGAGATAGATGTTGCTTTGATCATCCTCCACGGTCGATACGGCGAAGACGGCACTATCCAAGGACTACTTGAACTGCTGGACATCCCCTATCACGGCAGTGGCGTTCTTGGCAGTGCTATTGGCATCAACAAAATCCAATCCAAACGATTGTATGAGTATGCCGGCCTGCCGGTATCACCCTACCTGATCCTGGATCGGTCCGACCCTGATGCCCCAAACAAGGTCCGGGACGCCTTAGGTTTCCCGGTGGTGGTCAAGCCTGAACATGAGGGCTCCAGCATAGGTCTCAGTATAGTCGATGATGCCGGCCACTTTCAGGCAGCGTTAGACTTGGCTGGCCAGTATGACCGACTTGTCCTGGTGGAGAAATACATTGCCGGTACCGAGATCACCGGTGCGGTTCTCGGCAACCTGAATCCGGAACCCCTGCCATTGGTTGAGATTATCCCCGGCGACCAATATGGCTTTTTCGACTATGAGGCGAAGTACAAACCCGGGGCCACGGAAGAGATCTGTCCTGCTCGTCTCAGTGAAGAGTTGACCGAAAAGGCCCAGGACTACGCAGTGCGAGCCCACCAGGCCCTGCGCTGTCGAGGCTACAGCCGTACCGACATGATTGTCAGTGATAATGAAGCCTACGTTCTGGAAACCAATACCATTCCTGGCATGACCGCCACCAGCCTTTATCCGCAGGCGGCGGCAGCGGCGGGAATTAGTTTTTCCGAACTCCTGGATCGTTTGATCGAGCTGGCCCTGGAGAAGGATTGAGGCTTCCAGTACTCTCGGGAAAGTTTAAACCACAAAGAGCACAAAGAACACGAAGGAAAATATAATGGTTGTTGAGTGCCCTTTGTGACCTTCGTGCCCTTTGTGGTGAAATTATGGCTCCGATCGTAGTGTTCTGGTCGGCGCTAACAAATTCGCGGTAGTTGCTCGCCGCTGAGCATATCCACGATGCGGCGGCCACCTATTCCGGTTTGGAGAACCACCCTCTCTGGGTGCTCAGAGACAACCTCACCTATGACACAAGCTTCCTCACCCAGGGGATGCTGTCGCATAGCGTTCAAGACCAACTCAGCGTCCTCTGGCGCCACAAAAACAAGCGCCTTTCCCTCATTGGCCACATACAAGGGATCCAGTCCCAGCATCTCGCAGGCTGCGTTCACGTCCGGCCGCACCGGCAGATTGGACTCTTCCAACCGAATGCCGACCCCTGACTGCTTTGCCACCTCATTAAGGGCGGTGGCAACACCGCCGCGGGTGGGATCTCGCAACACGTGAATCTTGTTGCTCGCCGCCAACATGGCGGCCACGAGCCCATTGAGAGACGCTGAGTCACTTTTTATTTCTGTCTGGAAGGAGAACCCTTCCCGGGTGGAAAGCACAGCAACGCCATGGTCACCCATGGGCCCGTTGATCAAGACAATATCCCCGGGTCTCGCATTCTGACCGGCAACATCTACGCCGGGGGCAATAATGCCAATACCGGCAGTGTTAATAAAGATTCGGTCCGCCTTGCCTCTGTCCACCACCTTGGTGTCCGCAGCCACCACCTGCACCCCAGCCTCCCGGGCTGCTGCGGCCATGGAGGTCACCAACCGCTCCAAATCTGTCAGCTCCAGCCCCTCTTCCAGAATAAAACCCACACTGAAGTAAGTGGGCTGGGCTCCACGCATGGCCAGATCGTTTACGGTTCCATGTACGGCCAGGCTGCCGATATCGCCTCCCGGGAAAAAAATCGGATCCACCACATAAGAGTCTGTGCTCATTGCCAACCGCACACCCTGGAACTCCAGCAGAGCGCTATCGTTGAGTTCTGTGAGAATAGGATTTGCCAAGGCAGGCATGAAAGTTTTGGCCACAAGGTCCTGCGACGCCCTGCCGCCGGCACCGTGATCCAATTGAATTCTCTCAGTCTTCATGGGGCCTTTCCTCAGAGTGCTGAAAGTGAGCTAAAGTGTACTAAAATGCCTAAAATGTCTAAAGTTAGAAGATGAGTGAAATTCCTTAATTCTTAAATCTGAAATCTAATATCCTCAATCCGCAATCCGCAATCCGCATTCTGCAATCTAAAATCTACAATCGTCATTCGCCAATCGTCAATCGTCATTCGCCAATCGCCAATCGTCATTCGTCATGGTATTTAAAATACGCTCCACAGGTACCTTCACTGGAAACCATGCAGGGACCGTATGGGTCTGTCGGAGTGCAACGCTTGCGGAATAGATCACACTCTGGGGGAGTACACACCCCCCGAAGTACCTCGCCACAACGGCATCCTGGCATTTCACCGGCCGGAGGTACGGTTAAGTCATAATGGCTCTCAGCAGCATGAGCACGGTACTTATCCCTTAGCATGAGGCCACTCTGGGGAATGGGGCCAAGACCTCGCCACAAACTGTCAGCATGTTCAAACACTTCCTCCATCATCTCTCGAGCCCGGGGGTTACCCTCTGGCCGCACGGCGCGGGTGTACTGGATTTCCACTTCACAGCGAGCCTCCTCAATCTGGCTAACCAGCATATAGAGACTTTGCAGAATGTCCACTGGCTCGAAACCGCTAATCGCGCATGGCTTACCGTACTGATCCACCACCTCCTGGTATGGGTTTGTTCCTATGATTGTGGTGACGTGACCCGGACACAGGAAACCATCTATGTGCACCTCTTCCGCGGACAAGAGCGCGTCCAGCGCCGGGGGCAGCAATTTGTGCGCCGAGAATACGAGGAAGTTTTCCAGACCCTCCTGCCGGGCCTGGTGAAGGGCCGCTGCTATGGTAGGTATGGTGGTCTCGAAGCCAATGCCAAGCATGACTATCATCCGATCTCTGTGTTTGCGAGCCAGTTCTAGCGCATCTAAGCTAGCGTAAACCATTCGCACATCAGCCCCGCGGGCTTTTTCCTGGTGCAGGGAAGAGTCCGAACCGGGCACTCGCATTAGATCGCCGAAGGTGGCGACCGTTACCTCAGGCTGTCTACAAAGCATGATGGCTCTATCAATATCCTCGGGAGCGGTTACACAGACCGGACAACCAGGCCCTGAAATGAGACCGACGGTTTCAGGAAGAAGCTCCTTTAGTCCGGAGCGAAAAATGGCCACCGTGTGTGTGCCGCATACTTCCATGAAACGCACAGGGGTGCGCGATTTTTCCCTTATGGCCGTCACCACTCCTTTTGCCAGTTCCGGATCCCGATATTCATCCACGTATTTCATAAGCGAAAGTCTCCCTCCTTCACAGCTGAATATGGAAATCGCTTTCTGCGTTGTTACTCACTCGTCAATTGAGGCGGCCCCCACAATTGCTTGTCCCAGAGAAATGCAACCGTCATTGGCCGGAATAAGTTGGGGTGTGTAGACTTCCAATCCA
>JAUVTM010000027.1 GCA_030601545.1 Syntrophobacterales bacterium | reverse complement strand
GACGCGTTGGTTATGGAGTTGAACCTAAACCCTAACGTTGCATACCCAAACCGGTAAAAATCGCTGCGCTCGCGTGATAGTGCGCCATCTGCGAGCGTGCTCGCCTCGGACAGGATCTCACGTACGGTCAAGTACTGTTCCTCCTGTCCCAGCCTGCGCGCGTCCACAGACAAACTTAGCACCAAAAGGGTGATGGTGACCAAGTCTTCACATAGGGAAACGGAGATTTCCAAACAGGTGGTCCTTCCTTTCAGGAAATCTCTTGAAATCAGCTTCCAGAGTATCCGTATCCGATTTTTCCGTTCCATGATCACTACCATGAGTTTAGTACTGGCCGTCTCTTTTTTGAGCTTTGTGCTTGTGGGCACGGACACGGCCAATGGTTTGCTGCAGACTCAGGATCCCAAGTATCGTCAGGCCCTGGTGCGAGCAGGGTATGATCTGGAGCCGGGAGCCACTTCCACGGGAAGCAGTGCCAAGGAGCGCTGGATAGTTATTCTCTCACTGTTGGTCTGCGTGGTGGGAATTGTCAATGCCCAACTCATGGCGGTGACCGAACGCTTTCGTGAGATCGGCACTTTCAAGTGTTTAGGGGCGTTAGACAGCTTTGTTTTACGCCTCTTCGTTCTGGAAGCAGGTATGCAAGGGTTGGCAGGAGCAGGGGTTGGCGCCCTGTTGGGCACCGTAGCCGCTCTACTGAACAGTCTTATTCGCTTCGGCTTGGTTGCCTGGAAACATGTCTATTGGTTGGCGGTGGCCAAGTCCATTGTTTTTGCTGTGGCAATCGGCTGCGTTCTGAGCCTGCTGGGTGTGCTCTATCCAGCAATAGTTGCCGCCCGCATGCAACCGGTGGAGGCTATGAGGGTAGAACAGTAGTTCTGAAGGTCAGTGAGCTAAAATGAGCTAAATTGCCTAAAATGTCTAAAGTTGGATGCATCCTTTTCAGAATCAATTAATCTGTTTTGCTAACATCACTGTTGCTTTCGACAAATAATTCAAAAACTTTCGGCACTTAGGTTTACTCAGAATGGAAAACGTTGATAGCCAATATGAACAGCTAGCCCATGTGGTGGTGGCGGGAGCGACCGAAAAGCCATGTCAAATTCCCACAACATAGTAAGAGTTTCTGGAGTTACCAAGGTTTTTAAACTGAGAAAACATAACGTGGAGGCACTCCGGGGCGTTGATCTGGAAATTCGTGCCGGTGAGTATCTCTCCATCATGGGGCCTTCGGGGTCAGGAAAAAGTACACTGTTCAATATGATTGGTGGTTTGGACAAACCATCCTCCGGTAAGGTCTTTATCGACGAAGTAGATATCGCCCAATTGGATGCGTATGAGTTGGCCTGGTTGCGCTGCCGCAAGATTGGCTATATTTTCCAGACATTCAACTTGATCCAGGTCATGACAGCTCTAGAGAACATTACCCTGCCGATGATTTTTGCCGGAATACATAATGATGCAGCGGTAGAGAAAGGTCTGGGACTTCTGGAGGTGGTGGGTTTGGGAGATCGCTTTCAGCACAAGCCTTCCGAGCTCTCTGGAGGCCAACAGCAGCGGGTGGCGATTGCTAGGGCTATGGCAAACGATCCAGCCATTATCCTCGCCGACGAACCCACTGGAAATCTTGATCTGACCACCGGCGAAGAGATTATCGAATTACTCAAACGTTTGAGCGAAGAAAAAGGTGTGACTGTCATTTCGGCCACCCATGATTTCAAGATGCTAAGTGTTTCGGATCGTGTTGTCTGGATTCGAGATGGCCGCATAGACAAAGTTGAAGAGCGTGAACAACTTACCATCTCGGTGGGGGAAATTGCGCCCCGGTCCTAGGTGAGAAGCGACCTCTGCATACCTCAAATTACCATCCGTATGCGAAAGCGACTCCGCAAATCAATGACCATGACATGGATATGTCATAGGAAAAGAGCATTAGAAGCAGTGAGAAGACCGAGACTGTGGCGTGGAATTGGTGTCTTGTCTCTGTTTGTCACTCTATCCTTGTCATTAGCCCAGGTTGCAGTTGCCGCTGAGCCTAATCGGGTGCTGATCCAGCAGTTTGCTGAACTTGGAGACCGAAGTACGGGAACTTCCGGATGTGGAAAGGCGGCGGATTTCATTGCAAAAGGTTTTAAGGATCTGGGAATTGAACGCGTAGGCCGGCAGCGGTTCCTGCTGCCAGTCACCCAATACCAGGGCGCCTATCTCACCGTAAAGGGACACCGAGCTCCAATCAAGCCTCTGCGGCTCAATGCCCTTAGTCCGCAAGTTACTTCTCCTTCAGGTCTCAAGGGGCCGCTCTATTACGTGGGATCTGGCCAACTCCACAATTTCAATGGCATCAAGGTGGAAGGCAGTATCATCTTGATGGAGTTGGACTCCGGGAAGAACTGGCTCAATGCGGCCACGCTCGGAGCGAGAGCTCTGATTTTCGTGGATCGGGGGCCAACGAGCAAATGGTTTTTTGAGGATAAACGTGAGTTGACCTCAATACAGTTCCCCCGCTTCTGGATGCCGCTCTCTCAGGCACGGACATTATTCGGCTCTTTCGAGGCCGCCGCAGGCGGTCTGGTTGCCACAGGTGCGCTACTCACCTCCAGAGGCGGCTGGAGACGGGTCCAAGCTGAGAATATTTACGCACTGATTGAGGGTAAAGATTCGGATCTCAAAGAGCAGCTTCTGGTGGTGGAAGCGTTCTATGACAGTACCGCCCTGGTGTCAGGGATGTCGCCCGGTGCTGACGAGGCCACGAGCATAGCCGCTCTGTTGAATCTGGCACGCAGCCTTCGTGATCACCCTCCGGGCAGATCTGTGCTGCTGATGGCGACCAGTGGGCATGCGCAAGGTCTGGCAGGGATGCGGGAGTTTATCTGGCCTATTCGGGCAAGAAGCAAAGAACGGAAGAAACTGCGAAGGGAACTGAAAGAGCGTATCAAGCGGGCTGAAGAGGCTTTGACAGCCCTTGAGTCAACGGCGGTCTTTGAGCAGTTGGACGGAGAATCAGCTGAGCGGTTGCGTGCAGCGCTGGCTGAGCAGGTTAAAAGTGAGGTTGAATCTCTCAGTCAAAGACTGATGCAACTCCGTCTGGGAAAGCAGTCAGATGATATCCAAGCTTTGATTCGGGAGCTGGCGGACCGGCGCTTTCTCCTGCGCCAGCTTGGCTGGCGCGGTTCTTACCAGAATATTACTTTTGAAGAGCGCCAGGTGTTGACGGAACTGATTCCAGCTGCGATCAGAGGCAAACAGGCTGTTCTCGATGACGCTCGGGAACAGATGAAATGTTTAAAGAGCGCTCGCACGTTGCGAAGACTTCTCAGTGACTATGGACTTACCGCTTTCATATCCCTACACCTTTCCAGCCATGGCGATGGAGTCGGCGGTTTCAATTATGGCTGGCTGTATGACTTGAAACCTCAGGTAAACCGTACAGCGACCTACGCGCCCATTGACCGGATACTGACTCGTTCCAGCCGCCAGGTGGAAGAACAACTTGGCTTACCTCAGCTTTTTAGGGACACTCTGCGGCCGAACCCGCTGCGTCCCTGGCAGAGCTACCTTCCCGACCACCCTGCACTTGGGGGGGAGGTAAGTGCTCTGGCCGGAATTCTGGGACTCAGCCTGGTCACAACTCACGATGGCCGCCCACTCTGGGGAACACCCTATGACAAGCCGGAAAATGTGAACCTACCATATCTTGAACAGCAGAGCCGGCTGATCTCCGGTTTGATTCTGAAACTGACCCGGGAGCCCGAATTGGTTTCTGACCGTCTTCCTCTTAAGGGTTTTTCCACGCTCAGCGGCCAAGCGAACTTCATCCGTCAAGGAGAATTATTCCCTGATCAGCCTGCCCCCGGAACTCTCATTCTCGCCTATCAGGGACCCAGTTTGTTCTACACCATGGTGGACTCTGCCGGTTTATTTCACGTGCGGGGTCTGGCCGATCGTAAACACACTGTCCACAAAGCGATTCTGGAAGGGTTTAGTTTTGATAAGGAAAGTGGCGAGATCATCTGGGCCATTGATAAGGCTATGACCGGCAAAGCAGCCTACCGGGTTAAGATGAGACGTCGCTTCATGGAGACTGACCTGGTTATGTTTGCCTGTCGGGTTACCACCCTTTTCGCTCTCCTGGAACCCCGTACCTTCAGCTACCTGACCAAGATCAAGTTAATAGACGGCCGGAGCGAGGCCAAACCTCTACGCTACTGGTGGAGCAGAATTGATACCCGCTCTTCGACTATTGCCAATATTTTTCTGGAACCGATTACACCGTTCAAACTGACCCTGTCGGATACTTTGCTCAAACGGAAGTTGATCTTGCTCAATTCCGAATCCTCCAAGCCCGAGGGCAGGGGATATCGGGTTGAGAACTGGCCAATCATTCCGGCCACAGAATACCTGGTTGCTCGCGACATGTGGCATCTCCTGCAGCCGCGGATAGCCAATTTGGAAAGCCACGGTATAAGTAATGAGCGCATTCGCTCCCTCCAACGTGAAGGACTTGAGGCTCTGGAGAGCGCCGAGCAGGCACTGGACAATCTCCAGTACGATCGCTTCATGGAGGAGTCCAGAACCTCCTGGGCTCTGGCCAGCCGTATCTACAATGATGTGGAGCGAACACAGAAGGACGTTCTTTTCGGGGTGCTCTTTTATATAGCTCTTTTTGTTCCCTTCTCTTACTGCCTGGAGCGACTGCTTTTTTCTTTTGTGGACATCCACAAAAGGATCATTGCATTTCTGGTTATACTGGGATTGGTCATAGGTCTCATCTACCTTGTGCACCCGGCATTTCAACTCACCTACAGTCCTCTCGTGGTAATCCTTGCCTTTTTCATTTTGGGTCTGTCGGTGATTGTGGCTCTGATTATTATGGGTCGCTTTGAGCAGGAAATGGTACTGCTCCAGCAGCGAGCCCGTCAGATGAAAGGTTCTGAGATAAGCCGGACCAAGGCATTCGCGGCTGCTTTCGTGCTGGGGGTGAGTAATTTGCGGCGTCGGCCCATCCGGACAGTACTTACCTGTGTCACCCTCATCATCCTCACCTTCACCATTATGAGTTTCACCAGCGTCAAGAGCGTGCGGCATCGTGGTCGTCTGCGGCTGCAGGAACAATCCCCCTATCAAGGTCTACTTCTGAAAATTCTCAACTGGGACAGCCTGCCGCCTGAAGCACTGAGCACGGTAGAGAACAAATTCCAGGGCCAAGCGGTAGTGGTGCCAAGGGTATGGCTGGAAGCAAAAGATCGCACCCAGGCGACGGTGGTTCCCATCCATCTGGCTGGGAAGGAAGTTTTGGCAAGGGGGGTAGTGGGCTTAAGCTATCGGGAGCCCCAGGTGAGTCAGCTCGGGAATATCCTAAGTTGCGGACGCTGGTTTCGGAAGGACGAGCGGCAGGTGGTACTTCTGTCGGATAGACTGGCGCGGTTCCTGGGAATTTCGTTGAAGCAACCTGAAAAAGCTACGGTCTCGTTCTGGGGCATGGACTTTCAAGTGGTTGGTTGCTTTCGGGGTGAGGAGTTGGAGGCACACACGGATTTGGATGGAGAGCCCCTTACACCTGTGATATTCCCAAGCGAGGCGGCAATGGAGGTTACCGAGGTTGAGATGGAGGCCATTGAGGCCGGGGAGGATGTGCAGGCCTTTCAAAGCCGCTATCAACATATACCCGGAGATTTGTCCGTAATTATGCCTTATCAGACGCTAATGGCCTTTGGCGGGGTTCTCAAGGCCCTTGCCATAAAGCCCCAATCTCCTGAAGCGACTAGGGCCATCGCCGGGAACCTGGTAGACCGTTTCGGCCTGACCCTTTTCACTGGAGAGAGACAGGGAACCTTCATGTACAACGCCTCTGATGCCCTGAGCTACAGCGGTGTGCCCAACATCCTCATCCCCATGTTAATCTCCGTTCTTATCGTGCTGAATACGATGATCGGTAGCGTGTACGAGCGTAAAAGGGAAATTGCCGTCTACACCTCGGTGGGACTGGCCCCTTCTCACGTCTCCTTTCTTTTTATTGCCGAAGCGCTGGCATTCGCAGTGCTCAGCGTAGTATTGGGTTATTTACTGGCCCAGACCTGCGCAGGTCTTTTTGCCACCACCTCACTCTGGCAGGGAATTACGGTGAACTATTCATCTTTGGCTGGAGTTGCCGCCATGATCCTGGTGATCCTGGTTGTGCTGATATCAGTTATATATCCCTCCCGGGTGGCAGCCGCCATTGCCATCCCCGACGCCACCCGTGCCTGGACCTTGCCGGAGCCTGAAGGAGGCGAAATTAAGGTCACCCTGCCGTTTCTGCTGAAGTACAGCGAACAGTTGGGTGTAGGCGGTTACTTGCTCGAGTACTATCAGGGCCATCAGGATGTCTCACACGGGATCTTTACCACCGATGATATTTCTCTTGAATTCTACTGTCCCTTCAGCGAAATACCGGGACTCAGCGGTCTAAATCACTGTGAGAATGACTGTATCCAAATCAAAACCAGGGTGTGGCTTGCTCCTTTTGACTTCGGGGTAAAGCAGTTCGTACACCTCGTATTTTCACCTTCTGCTGAGGAACCCTACCACTACCTGGAGATTCAGGTAACTTTGCAGAGGGAGGCTGGCGAGGCCAATGCCTGGAAACGTATAAACAAGGCCTTTCTCAATGATCTGAGAAAACAATTACTCATCTGGAGGTCTCTTGACGGCGAAGCCCAGACTTATTATGCCAAGTTACTGGCCACCGAATATGCATCGGAGGAGCTGAGCGCACTGAGTTGGACATAGTGCCTGGTTGGTAGCCCGGATGTTTCACGAGTTGGTGTCGCGAGACCGTGGAGAAGAGTGTGCCACCGGGCAACCGCAGGGGGTTGGATCCGAGGCGTACTTGAACAGTACGTCGCAGGGTCCGACACCCGAGGACGCCCGGAAGGACGGTCGTCTCCGCGGTCGTAGCAGGCAATTCGTGAAATATCCGGGCTAATACATGCTCTCCGTTCTGTTGCAGTGACCGTTCATAGCCGAAGCAGAAGCGAAAATGGATCAAGGTAGGGTAAGACTGCGAGCGATATCATTGGGGGTGGGACTTGGTGTCCTGATTTGCGCTATTACCCCCTTTAACAATGCCTACCTCAATGCCACGCCGCTGGGGGGAGGCCACTTCCCTCTGGCCCCCTTCTTTATCTTTTTTTTGCTTTCCGTGGGAATTGCAGCGCTCGGCAGATTCCGCTTTTCGTCAAACTGGCTCAGCGGCCGGGAACTGTTGGTCATGTGGATCCTCATGGTAATTGCCTCCGGGATTGCCTACACCGGCCTGGTCCGCACCTTGTTCGTCAACCTGACCGCTCCTTACCATTTCGCCAGCATTGGCAACCGCTGGCAGGAAGTCATTCAGCCGCTTTTACCCCAGGCATGGTATCCTGACAACCCGGTGGCCATCAAGCTCCTTTATAACGGACTGGAAAAGGGCAGTCAGCTGGGCTGGTGGCAGATAATCCAGAAGATCCCATGGGATTCTTGGTTTCCACCCCTTCTCACCTGGGCAGGCTTCGTTATCCTCTGTTATTGGGTGATGCTCTGTCTGGTGGATATTTTCAGTCACCAGTGGATAGCCAACGAGAAGATGAATTTCCCACTCCTCCGGGTGCCGCAACTCATGGAAGAGGCTCTGAATGAAAACAGGTTTGGCCGGTTTCTGGCAAACCGTTTCCTGATTATGGGATTGTTGGCCAGTGTCTTTCTTCATCTCATGAACGGACTTCATTTCTACTTCCCTGAGGTACCCCAGATTCCCACGTTGATCCTTGCTGGTCCATACTTTCCTAAGCACGGTCTCTTTTCCGGATTCCACAAACTCAAGATCTATATTTACCCGGCCTTTGTTGGTTTTGCTTTTCTTACTTCCCGGCAGATCTCTTTCAGTTTCTGGTTCTTTTTCCTGTTGGGGGGACTGTTATTTGGATTGCTGGGAGTCCTGGGTTACAACATTCCCTCTGCCGCCTTGGGGGTTACCTTCGGGCCTACTCTGTCCCGGCCGGAAGAGACTCAAATATTAGGCGCGTACGCGGTCTTTTTCCTTTTTATCCTCTGGTTGGCGCGCTACCATCTATTGGATGTGGTCCGGCAGTGCTTCTTTCTAAGCCCGAGGGCGGAGTCCAATGTGGAGTGGACCTCTGCCAGGTTCTCCGGCTGGGGGTTTTGGGTGGGAACTGGTTTATTGCTCTACTGGTGCCACAATTATGGCATGCCGCTTAAAGTGGCCCTTCTGATTCTGGGTGCATTCTTCTTCATAATGCTGGTGTCGAGCAAGATAATTTGCCAGGGGGGCATTCCTTATTTCACCCTTTCCGCCGCGCCAATGGATGGGCTGCTCTCCTTTTTCGGTTCTCGCTTTTTCACCAATTTGGGCCTGCTTATGGCTGCGGTTATGCAAAAGGTCCTGTTCGTGGATATGCGGGAGTCAATGATGCCTTCTCTGCTTCATGGTGCCAAGGTGAGCGAAGGTGCCCGCAACAAGCGTTTGATTTTTGCAGGGATTATTCTCGCTGTCCTTCTAGGGGTGTTGGTCTCCTTCTTGGCCATGCTGGTGATCTGTCATAAATATGGCCTGCGCGAACTGCAAATGGATTGGGCCACCCGCACCACTCTTGGGGTGTACGAAAATGTCCAGCGTCTCATGGATGCACCGGGTGAGCCGCGACAGTGGGTTCTGATATTCTCGGCTGTGGGTGCAGTGGTCATGCTCGCCTTGGTGATTGTTTATCAGCGCTTTTACTGGTGGCCTATCCATCCCATAGGCTATTTGACGGCCTACAGTTCAGCCATGCGGATTCTCTGGTTCAGCTTTCTGGTGGGCTGGATCTGTAACCATTTGAGCCTGAGATACGGCGGAGTATCACTTTTCAAGAAGATAAGATTTATCTTCATCGGCTTAATCATAGGGGATTTTCTTATGGCGGGCTCCTGGGCTATTGTGGGGCTCTTTAGCTTCGCCAGCTACCAGGTACTGCCCAGCTAATTGACGCAAAGCGCATAGCGCATAGCGTGACTGAACAGGGCCAAAAAGAATAGTAACTTATCTCTGCTCTTTGCAGGACTGCAACTCGTGCCCGATGATTTTATGTGTCTACCCTAAATACTCTCTGCGCTTAGCGCTATGCGCTCTGCGCTCTGCGAAGTGAAATGTACGAAGACAAAGAACTACAAGAATACCGAGATCTGCTGCAACCGCCGGACCATTTTGAGGAAGGCTTTGACTGGAAGACCGTGGTTGGGGCTATTTTTATTGGCTTTCTCATGATGCCGGGCAGCATGTACCTACAGCTGGTCATGGGTACCGGTATCGGGCCGGCGGCACGCTGGGTAACCATTATTCTCTTCGCGGAGCTGGCCAAAAGGTCTTATACCGAACTCAAACAGCAGGAAATTTTCCTCCTTTACTACATGGCGGGCGCTGCTCTGGCATCACCCTTCCAGGGGTTGCTCTGGAATCAGTATCTGGTTCAGTCGGATGCAGCCCAAATGCTGGGACTCACCGAATTCATTCCCACCTGGGTGGCGCCGCAACCGGGCTCCGAATCGCTCCTGGAGCGCACCTTCTTTCACCGCGACTGGATGACTCCCATTCTGCTTCTGATGGGATCTCAGATTATCCAACGTATCGACCATTTTGGCCTCGGTTACGCCCTTTACAGAATTACCTCAGATGTGGAGAAGCTACCATTCCCCATGGCACCGGTGGGAGCCTTGGGAACCATGGCTCTGGCTGAATCCACTGAAGATAAGCAGAAGAGTTGGAAATGGCGAGTTTTCTCCATTGGCGGAGTTATAGGCTTGGCTTTCGGGACGCTTTACATACTTCTGCCCGCTGTCTCCGGGCTGCTCCTGACTGAACCAATTCGACTGATTCCCATCCCTTGGATTGAGTTCACCCGTCATACCGAAAACGTGCTACCGGCGGTGGCCACAGGTATTCAGCTTGACCTAGGGCTCATATTCATTGGCATGGTTCTGCCATTTTGGGCGGTGATGGGCGGCTTGGTGGGGTTGATTATCACGGTGGCTGCCAACCCCATGCTCTACAAGCACGGTATACTTCAGCGCTGGCATCCCGGCATGGGGACTGTTGATACGATTTTTGCTAACAACTTTGATTTCTATATGAGTTTTGGGATTGGGTTGGGTCTCGCCATTGGGCTCGTGGGCATCTGGCATGTTCTGCGTTCATTCAGCAATAGCTCTGGGACGCAACGCGCCAGCTTTCGTGAACTCTTTCGTCCACCACCTGGCAGGGGTGATTTCAATTTCTGGATCTCCATTGGCATCTATGTGTTTTCCACCCTGGCCTATACCGGGCTCTGTGTCTGGCTGGTGCCCAACTTCCCCTGGATCTTTTTCATTGGCTACGGGTTCATCTACACCCCTGTCATTTCCTATATTACCGCCCGTATGGAGGGCATCGCCGGGCAGTTTGTCAGCCTGCCCATGGTGCGAGAGGCTAGTTTCATAGCGGGGGCGAAATTCTTCGGCTATCAGGGGATCGAGGTCTGGTATGCTCCCATTCCAATCCATAACTACGGTGAGGCTACGGTTCAGTTTCGAACGATTGAACTCACCGGCACCAGTATTCGGGGTATCATTAAAGCAGAGATTGTGGTGTTTCCGGTTGTTATGGTGGCAAGTCTTCTATTCTCTCAGTTCATCTGGCGCTTGGCGCCCATACCCTCCAGTAGCTATCCTTTTGCCCAGGAGCTCTGGCATCTTCAGGCCTTAAACACCCTGCTGATGCAGACGTCTACTCTGGAAGGGAATTCCCTTTTCTTTCAGGCACTGAAAGGCAGTTACATTTTAGGTGGCCTGGGTTTCGGTCTGGTTACCTATATGGTGCTCTTCCTTTTTGGCCTACCTATAATGCTTGTGTACGGGGTGGTTCGTGGCCTGGGCCAGTCCACTCCCCATGGCTTGATTCTGGAGGTGATAGGGGCGTTCCTGGGGCGTTACTTTTTCCTCAAGCGCTACGGTACCATGTGGCGCCAGTATGCGCCGGTCCTTCTGGCGGGGTTCTCCTGCGGTATGGGGCTTACCGGTATGTTCGCCATGGGAGTGACGCTCATTCTCAAATCTCTCAGTAAGCTGGCGTACTAGTCGTGGAAATCGTTGAAGCCGTTGAAATCGTAGAAATCGTCAAACATTTCGAAATCCTGCTTGCTGCCAGCTGCCAGCTGCCTTCTGTCCCCTGACCTCTGACCTCCGACCTCTGACCTGTTTGACTAATTTTCTAATTCTCTAATTTGAGACTGTTCAATAATTCAGTTTTAGCAATGGGCTGATTTTTTTATATCTCCTAAACATGAAGATGATATCGAGGGTCAAGGAGATATCATGTTCAATGACATGCATCAACACATTATCCATACCCATGTAAGTATTGGTGTGTTCCATGCGATAGCGATTTTCCTTGACCAGTCCGTAGTTCCTTTCAATTGCTGTTCGCATGGGTTTGAGTTTTTTGTATATGGTTGACCCTGGGATGGCAGGGCCGTATTTTCGGTAACTGTCTTTGAATCTGGTGTAATAAATCAGCCCATTGCGAAACGAGTTTTTCAGATATGGGCACTCAAAGGTCATCTGCTCTGCTCTTTGACAAATTTTACGACAGGCGTATTTGCTGCGTTTCCTGGCATAGTCAACAACTACCCTGCTCATCTGCTGGCCCCAGATGCAGAGGGGAATACCATCAGCAGTAAAGCCTTTCGGATATGCGGTCTTTTTACGAATGATGACAGGGATGATTTCATAGTCTTCGTAGAGTTTCTGGTGGATCGGTTCTGCATCATAGCCCCGGTCTAGCACAATATAAGCTATCTTGATCTCGGGGAAGCGCTCGCGAAACTCATCTAGGAGAGGAAACAGATAATCCTGGTCTGATGCATTCCTCGGGCTGATTTCGCTTACCAGCGGTACTCCGGTGATGGTCATAAGCGAATGGGCCTTGTGGCCAACGGGAAACTTATCCCGGTGATGGGGACGGCCGAAAGTAACCGAAGGGTCAGTAAAGAGCCAGCTGCCATCTGGCTGTTTCTTACCATTGGTTGAACAATACGCCTGAATGGTGGTTGAGTCAGCAACAACAATAAGTCCTTTCCGTCGATTCTTTGGAAGCATCGGCAACTTTGGATCAAGCAGATCGAGTGCATGAACATGGCGAACAAAGCCTGCATGGATCTCAGCATAACCTCTAATGCCCAGTCTTTTCCTCAGGGTATTGTACGTATTATGCGCTGGCACTTTACCACCGGAAAATCCGCAAAGCCTTCGGTAAGTGGCCACCTCTTTGAGCCGTTGAACCAAGATGCGATCCGAGATGAAGACCTGTTTGACTTTGAGAATGCGAGAGAGAACCAGCGAAACTCCATAGCCCTTTGGGCCACGACGGCCAAAAGCCTTTTCAACCACAGTGGCGATAGGCTGAGTATCGATGCTGAGAAAGTAGTTAACCAGATCATTTTTACGATCAGCAAGATCTGCTGCAGCACTAGAAATCGTCCCAAAGGGGATCTGGATTTCTCCCATGGCGGCACCTCGCAAGCTGTTCAATAAAAACCCAAGGGGGTGTTCAATAATTCATGGTGCCAGCTTGCGGGGAGAAATGAAAGAAAACCTATTGATTCTACTTAAAATTACCGAAAATCACTTGTCAAAGAGCAATATCCGTCACCCCTGAAAAAGTGGGGATGACTTTTCCCAAAAATTGGGGATAACTTTTATGTCAATAGCGTTAAACACTCATGAAATTAACGTAAAAGTGGGGATAACTACCCCAAAGGTACCTATGTAACTGTTTGATTTTACATCAATAAAAAACATTGAACAGTCTCAATTTGCAGGCATTCGCAACGTTTTATGGAATCAAGATCATCGCAGCGATAGTAATTTTCGTTGTGGGTCGCTGGGTTGCAAGAGCGCTGAGGAATGCGACCAAGAGAATGATGGCAAAAGGCAATGTCGATGAGACTCTTATTTCTTTTGTGGGCAATCTGACCTATATTGCCTTGCTCGCATTTGTCATCATAGCGGCTATCAATCAGCTCGGCATTCAAACCACCTCATTCATTGCCGTCATCGGTGCCGCCGGCCTGGCTATGGTTTGGCCTTGCAGGGCTCCCTGGCAAATTTTGCCGCCGGTGTTCTCATGATTATATTCCGCCCCTTTAAAGCAGGTGACTACATCGAGGGTGCGGGAGTTGCGGGCACTGTTGAAGAGGTCCAAATTTTCGCCACCCAACTCAAAACCCCGGACAATAAGACGATCATCGTTCCCATGCCAAGATGATGGGAGATAACATCACGAATTATTCGGCCAAGGATACCAGGCGAGTGGATATGGTGATCGGCGTTGGGTACGGTGATGACCTCAAGAAAGTCAGAGAGATCCTGGAAGATATTCTTGCCAAAGACGATCGATTTCTTGAGGATCCCGCACCTACAATCGGTGTCTTAGAGCTCGGAGACAACAGCGTCAACTTTGCGGTTCGGCCATGGGTGAAAACGGAAGATTACTGGGGTGCTTACTTTGATGTGACAGAAACCGTCAAGAGACGTTTTGACGAAGAGGGCATCTCTATCCCCTACCCACAGCGGGATGTGCACTTGTACGAACACAAAGAAGCGGCAGTGCAATAGGAGATACAGTCTGCATCAATCTCACGCTTGCAGGTTCAGTGGGTAGACTAGACCCTAACGTTGCAAACCCACAGGTCTGCCCAATGCTCTGAGTTACTGAGGGATAGTACCATGTCCACCTCCACACCAATCGACACTGAGGAGTTATTTGAAAAACTCACCCAAGCAGTGGCCGATTGGGAAGATTCACCCTACTACCGGAAAGATCAAGAGC
>JAUVTM010000056.1 GCA_030601545.1 Syntrophobacterales bacterium | reverse complement strand
GGTGCCCCGGTCGCAGCAGGTCGTTTATCGTCTTGACTGGATTGAATGTCTCCTCAGGTATCTCAACAAACACTGTGTTCCAGTAGGCCATGCCTCCATTCCACAAACCCGGCAATTCTAATGCTTTCAACTCCCGAGCGTACTCGGTTTTACGGGTGACGAATACCGCCTCGGAATCTGCAAATTGAGCGAGATCGAAAGGTTGGCCCATATAATCACGCAGTCCACAAACAATCTGTACCGGGCTGAAATGGGTGGAAGCCCCTAAGATGGCCACCTGCTCCGAAGAATCCCGGTCTATCTCGGCGTTTTCCACAACTTGAAGGCTCAACCTGCCCGCAGTATCCTCTACCCAGAAGGGGCCGCCACCCGGCTCCCCTCTGTGCTTGACCATACCACAAACTCGCAGTGGTCTGTGCAGCAGCCGGAATAGTCTTGAAACCTTTTCTTCCTGGCTACAGCTCATAAAATCTTCCGAGAGTGAAGCACCAAGATCACGAGTCACAAATTCCAGTACTTCCTGGATCCCTTGGTCTCCGATGGATCCTGCCCTCAACCCCCTGAGGTAGCCGAAAATCGCATCCTGAAGCTCAACCAGCATCCCAGCCAGTATTCTCTGGTGGTGTATCACCAGATCCCGGCGGTCATCGTTCACAACATTGTCAATGTTTTTGATGAAAACGATGTCTCCTTGAAGCCTATTCAGGTTTTGCAGCAGCGCGCCATGGCCGCCGGCCCGAAAAAGAAGGCTCCCGTCGGGCCTGCGGAAAGGACGGTTCTTGTAATCTGCCGCCAAGGTATTGGTTGCTGCACTTTGTAGGGAAAAGCTGAGTTCATATTGCACACCGAAACGTTCAGTGTACTGTGCCGCTGCCTCCCGGCCATGATTTTCGACCTCCTTCTCATTCTCTGGAGCCACGGTAAAGTGAACACGGCAGCATTGTTTGTCGTCTCGCAAGGTGTGTATTGCCTCAACCAGGTGCTCTTCCAGCGCGGTCCGATAATGATCAGAATAGCGGTGAAAGGGAATCAGCCCCTTAGGCAGCGAACCATAGTTGAGCCCCTGTGCTTCCATAAGAAAGTCCAGAATTTCAGTGCAGTCCTCCGCGTCCAACCGTTCTTGCAGGGAAATCCCGGCCCTGGCCATAACTTCCGCCAGTGGCTCATAAAAGGCAAACTCCCCCAAGGACTTTATAAAATCCTGATAATCATGGTAGTCACTAGCTGCTTGGTCTAACTCCTCGGCCTTCTTGCTTGAAGTTATCCCGTCCGCTCGGCTTCGGATGCGTTGCAGAAAGGCAAACATCCTAGTGGCTGCACCGGAGGCCGGCAAAAAAACGCTAAAACGGCCTTTGGCAGCTGTTTCCTCCCACAGAGCAAGCAAACGGCTCTGATCCTGAGTATCGAGCACAATAATCCCATCCCCGGGGGTGCAAGGCCGTTGCAGGGAAACCAGCCGCGGACCTTTTTCCAGGATGGCCATCTGCCTCCTGGCCTCTTCCTCGGTGATCCCCAACTGTTTCATCTGTTCCAGATCTGCCTGTGTGAATAAATCGTTGGTCATCGATATGTACCTCTTGATCTTTCATGGTTCGGCAATGTGCCAGTTCCATTTGATCGCGACCGGGAGGTCGCTCCTACAGGTATCACTCTCCTGATTCAGCTCTATGCCCTATGCCTACTTGGCCTGAGCCTCCTGTCCTGAGCACGTCGAAGGAGTCGAAGGCTGCGCTCTGCGAAAAATAAGTTGCCAATGCGGAGTTTTTTTGTACACTGGAACAAGCCATGAGGTCAAATAGGTGAACCCATTTCCGGCAAAAAAATTATCTACACAAGGTGTCTTTCCAGACCATCTTGCCGAGCGCGTACTCACTCGTCTACAGTGAACGGAACGCAAAATGGATGCAATTATTAATCCCTAATGAAAGGAGAAGGCCATGAAACGAAAAGCTTCTTACAAACTTCGCGTTACCCGGAGAGAGTGCCTCTATGTCCATGACGAGGCCGACCACACTCTGATGATTCTTGAATTGGAGGGAGAGCCTATTGAATACGAGGTGGGCGTGGCAGGCGAATTTGTCTCGCGCCGAAGTGTAAATTTCCACGACCGTATAAAAGGTTCGGGGCCTATGCAGGGTTACACCATAACCAATTTTCAGTACGGTTCGGTGTATAGTCGTTTTGAGGGGGAGCGAGACGGTGAAACGAAAGTAAGTACAGGAACATGGCAGACCTACAAAGGAACAGGCAAGCTAGCCGGTATCAAGGGCGAGGGTACGTTCAGGGTCACCACAGGGGAAAACACAAATGAGTTCACCCTGGACATGGAAGGGCAGTACGAACTGTAGTTCAGCTAGCAGCTGGCAGCAGACAGCAGGCAGAGAGACAACGCGCATTTATCAATTATCATCTGGCATTTTACGAAGATTGCCAGAATGCCCCGTGCTTTGCACGGGGATGAATGGCATCCATTAATCCCCTCTCCCCTTGGAAACTATGTCACAATTCGCCGAACCCGTCATTCCGGACGAGTCCGCCAAAGGCGGGCGAGATCCGGAATCCAGTGAAAGTTCAATATAATCAGGTTCTTTCTGGATCCCGGCTCGCGTCCCGCTTTGCGTGACTTGGCCGGGATGACGACTTGCGACACAGTCTCTTGAGGCGAGAGGGGACATGTAGTTATCGTGCGGAGCTAAATACATAGGCGTTATCCCAAATTAGAATTGTGCCCTATGCTCCACGCTCCATGCCAAAATGACAACTTGATGACCCAGTAACTAGCTATCCATGGGGATCGGTCACTCTCCAGAAGAATCGGAGTCGGCATCCTGGCTAATGATATGAGCCAGGTCCTCTCTCGCCGCCTCGATATACTCTGGATTCCCAGTTATCGCATAGTTGTATGTGGGCTCATACCACTGCAGTTTCGTTCGTTTCTTGATATAGGGTTTTAAAGCGAGAAATGAGTCAAGGAGTTCTATCCGCAGCTTGTTCTGTATTGCGAAGTCACCCTTGCCTTGATTGTTAGCATGTTCGGCATATAATCGATCCAGCTCTCTCAGTTTGTCCCCTATCTCTTTATCAGTCATCTTCGTTGCCTTTCTCTCCTATTCCGCTACCTGTCCGAGCTACTCATTGGTTAGAAACACGATGGACCAAATGGTGTTTCTTTGCCTTTTTCCCCACTTTTCCGGATTTCTTCCGGTCGGGATCCTTGGTGTTGTTGAATAGTAACAATATTATCGCTGATGGAAAGTTCCACCCACTTGTAAGCGCTATTGATCACGGGTTGATTCATGGGAAGCCGCTTGCGGGTAAAAAAGAGTACTCTGTCCGCAGACCATCGATCAGGATAGTATTGGCGCCAGTCAAACTCGAACTTTCCTGAAAAAATGATGGACTGGACGATAAGGTGGCGGGGCGGGGACGGTATGGCGCGCTTTAACCGTTTCTCGATCTCTCCCTTAACCCTTTGGCTCATATCTTCAACCACCACCTGGGTGGGGTACTGATCACCCGGCGGCGAATTGCCAAAATTTCTTTTGACCTTTGCAAGACCTTTTAGCACACCGCGGGCATCCCAGAAATCAAGATCTGTGTAGATATGGTACAGTCCCTTGCCCTTGGAGGCCAAGTCATAGATAATGCGGGCCATAACTTTCCGCCTTGCAGTTCGGGCCTTGCCGAAAAAGGCCAAACTTGATTTCAACCTCTTAGCCTTGAACCTAATAATCTCTCGTATACCTAATTTTACTTCAAATTCCGTCGGCCTTCAACTTTAGCTGCTGCAATGGGATCAACGGGCATGAGTTCTTGCAGGCTTTGAAGATCTACTTCCTCAAAACCCCTCACCACCCTGTCAGCGGCAGCAAGCTCTGACTCGCCCGCACTCGTGCTGAGCGCCAGACAGCACATGCCGGCGGCTTTTGCCGCAGCCACCCCATGGGGGGCATCTTCAATCACAAGGCAATTCTCGCGACTCACCCCCAACTCCCTGGCCGCCGTCAGATAGATATCTGGTGCAGGCTTCCCTCGAGCCACCTGGTCACCGCTTAGAATGAGATCGAATAGCCCGGTGATATTGAGCCTGTCCAAGGCCAAATCCACAAGCTCCTTCGGTGATGAGGAGGCCAAGCCAGTCTTAATCTCCGCGGCCTGCACTGACCTGACCAACTGCAAAGCGTGCGGCATCGGTCGGAGGAACTCCCGGAAGAGGCCAGCAATCAGCTGGTTACGCTCTTCAACTACATCGCCTACGCTCTCTTTAAGATCGTAGTGTTTTATCAACAAGCCCACAGCTTCACTGGAGTCTAGTCCCATCATGACAACTTTAAGTTGTGGCGAGTAGCGAAGATTTCTGCGAGCCAGTAGCTGTTGCTCAGCTTTCGACCACAGCGGTTCACTGTCGATAATCACCCCGTCCATATCGAAAAGTACGGCCTCGAGTCTTGCGGCTGTTGTCATTGGTCGTCCAATGATCACTGAGGATCAACCACGAAGTACACAAAGGTCACAAAGTTTTTCCCAGACATAAATATCTCCTTTGTGTGCTTTGTGATCTTTGTGGTTTAGCCCCAGATTGGCGTCGGATGAACCCGCTCCACGGAACCATCCGACCTACTCCTGAATTCTGGCTCCTTTACCTTATGCCTTGCGCCCTGAGCCTTGTGCCTTTTACTAAATGAAAAGGGCGCCCCGTTCGGAATTATCCATGTGAGCGCCCGCAGGTTAGAACACTACTATAAACTATTCAGCATTCTCATTGTCTTCTTTCTGACTCTCCTCTTCCTCTTCCTTGTCCTTGCCGAACTCTTTTTCCATTTCGGCCATCTCTCTGAGTTTGTCGTCCACCTTGCGATAGAGAGTGCCCTCCGGGTAGGTGTCGTCTTCCTGAATCTCACCGGCTTCCATCCCGGTAAGAACTTCAATACCCTCTTCAACGGTGGTGACCGGGTAGATATGGAACTTACCTTTCTCCACTGCCTTCACCACATCACGTTTAAGCATCAAGTTATTAACATTTTTCTCCGGGATCATTACCCCTTGTTTACCATTGAGCCCCTTATGCTTACAGATATCGAAAAAGCCCTCGATTTTGCTGGTCACCCCGCCAATGGGCTGGATTTCTCCCTTCTGGCTCACTGAGCCGGTAACGGCAATGCCCTGGTAGATTGGCACTCCGGAGATAGCAGAGAGCAGCACGTAGAGCTCGGTGCTGGAGGCGCTGTCTCCATCAACCATACCATAGCTCTGTTCGAAACAGAGACTGGCCGACAGGCTCAAAGGCTTATTGTGAGCAAACTTCTCCTTGATGTAGGCGTGCAGGATCATAACACCCTTTGTGTGTATGTTCCCACTTAGTTTCGCCTCTCTGTCAATGTCTACCACCCCGCTTTTACCCATGGAGACCGTGGCAGTGATGCGATTTGGTTTACCGAATTCGTGATCACCTGTCATCAGAATGGAGAGGCCATTGACCTGGCCCACTTTATGGCCGTCGGTTTCAACCCAAAAAATGTCTTTCTTGATCAGTTCCTGAACCTTTTCTTCATAGAGACTGGCTCGAAACCTCTTCTTATCTATTGCCCTTTGCACATGCTTGCTCTTGATGTGTTTAGATTTATCCACCCCAGCGTAATAATCAGCCTCTTTGAGCAGATCACTGATGTCGGCGAGTTTCAGGGTAAGTTTCTCCCGATCGCCGGTGACCTCCATGCTATACTCGAGAACCCGGGCGACGCCATCATTACTCACATGACGTAGCCCTTCATCAGCACAGAACTTGGACATCACGCCGGCACCCTGTTTGAGGTTGTCCTCTGTGTTATCTACCTCGGTGTCCAGGTGAGCCTTGACCTTGAACATCTTGGGGAAACGATCGTCGTAAATGTAAAGCAGCTGATAGAGATAAGGATCACCGGTGAGAACCAGTTTAACGTTGAGGGGTATGGGCGTTGGTTTCAGGGTGCGGGTGCTGAAGAGGCCATAGAGTTCGCCGAGATCTTCTATCTTGATCTCCCGATCTTTAATTGCCCGCTTCAGGGCCTCCCATGATATCCAGTATTTCAAAAGATCCAGGGCCTTCAATATCAGGTAACCCCCATTGGCCTTATGAAGGGCTCCAGGCTTGATCATGGTGAAATCGGTAAAGAGGGCGCCAAAATAGGCCTGACGCTCAATGCTGCCAAATAGATTAGGATAACTGGGATTTGATTCGATAATAACTGGTGCCCCTTCAGTCTCCGAATGATCTATGAGTACATTGACGTCGTATTTACGAAACGTCACTTCCTTTGGCGGCATAGGCATAGGAGCAGCCTGCTGTTGGGGCTCCGGCTTGGTTTTGAAGTCATCGATGCTGTCCAGTATGTCTTCTTGTACTTCTTTGAAATACTCCAGTGCTTCTTCCTCGTCTTTGAATTGCTCTTCCAGAGTTTCCATAAGGTGGCCAACCACGTACATGGCTATTTCGGCATCCAGCTTGCTGTGCTTCTCCCGGAAAGCTGCTTCAGACTTGCGGATTTCCTTGAGGGCATCATTCATCTCTTTCTGCAACTGGTCGCTTTTCTCCCTGAGGGCCTTCTTTTTGGCTTCGGGAAGCTGACTGAGCTCCTCCTGTGACATGGGCTGGCCCTCTTCGGTGCCGGGAACAATCACCATTCCTACTTGGGAGAATTGGAGAATGAACCCCTCCTCTTTCGCTCTTTGGGAGAGAGCGTCAATGATATCACGCCTCACGCTTTCAAATGCTTGATGGACTTCGGCCTCTTTGGCACTGTAGTCCTCGCTGTCAAAAACCTCGGGTATTTTTTCCTGGAGCGTTTGCACGAACTGCTCCATGCTTTTTTTCAAATCTTTCCCGCGCCCGGCCGACAGACTGATACATTTGGGGCTATCAGGCTCCTTGAAATTGTAGACATAACACGAATCAGGAGGGGTCGGTTCCTCTTTGGCTGTCTTTTCAAGAAAGGTCCTGGCAATATACGTCAGTCCCGTCTTGGGCTGTCCCGCCACGAAAATATTGTAATCGATATCTTGCATGCCCATGCCGAATTTGAGCGCTTCAATGGCCCGCTCCTGAGCCACCACTCCTTCCTCGGGGGCGCAGAGACTTTCGGTGGTATCAAAACCTAGAGACTCAGGATCAATGCGAGTGTAGAGCTGATCAACCGGCACTTCTTTGAACTTCTTGGCCATTACTTCCCTCCTTGAGATATCAGTAAGTGCAAACGCGATCTAACTATCATAGCGCTTCTAGCCCTTTGCCAAGCTCCACCATCGAACGCAGTCAGTATACATTGTAAACTACTTAATGATCTTCGTAGTAGTAATAATGAAGATACGGAGAAAGAAACCCAAACCCCGATGGCCGTCGATCAGGAGTCAATTAGACTTAACCCATAACCTCAAGTACCACCCGCTTCTTTTGACTGGCACCAGCAGCATTGACTATGGTGCGGATGGCGTTAATGGTGCGTCCCTCTTTGCCGATAACTTTACCAATGTCTTCCTTGGCAACCGCCAGCTCAATAATTGTGGTGTTGCGGCCAGTTCTCTCGGCTATCACGATTTGATCAGGATCGTCAACCAGGGCTTTGACAATGTATTCCACCAGCGTCCTCATCGACCTTTCCTCTAGTGCTTCCACGGCTTGCCCTTTCGGATTCTCACTGGTTTGTTGCCTCATTCAACCACAAATCTACGGTGGATCGTGAAAACTTTGCCCGTTCGCCAATTCTTATAAGCACGTCCCTCCTATCTTCTGAGTTGCTTAGCCATCTCCCATGCCGGTCACCCTTTGCCGGGCTCCTGCCAAGGCCAGAGCTTCTCCAGGTTTTCCAGGCTCGTCCAGAGCGTCGCCTCTTCATGCGGCTCGAGAGTAACCAAGGGTCTCTTTTCTTGATCGTGCAAGTATTGAAATAGCTCCTTAAAGGGTGCTGTGCCGCTGCCGATGGGACCGTGGCTGTCGATATGGCCGTTGTTGTCATGAAGGTGAACCTCTTTGAGATGGGGTCCCAAAGCGTCAAGCCATTCCGATAAGGCAACTTCCCCGAAAACGTTCATATGACCCATATCCAGACAGAAACCGAGATTTTCTGAGGACATCTCTTCTATAAGGGTAAGGATCATCTCCGGCGTTTGCTCATAAACGTTTTCAAGGTGGATCACCACCCCCATCTCTTCGGCCTGCTGAATGAGAGGTTCCCAGGTGGCCAAGCTTCCGGACAACCACTCTGCACGGTGCGCGTGATAACGGCGTTCATCATAGCCCGCATGAAATACTATGCTTAGCGGGCGGAAAAGGGGAACCAGTTCCATGGTCCGTTGCAGCCGCCGGGCGGTGACTTTCCTTATGCGTTCATCTATGCCCCCGGGAGCAAGGTCCATAAATGGTCCGTGGAAAGTAGTGGTTCTGCCGCAATCTGCAATGAGGCGGGCCACTTCTGCCATGCCCTCCTCACTAAATGTTTCCAGGGCAAGAGCATCAAAGCCTATCTCCGGGTTTATGCCGTAGTGAAGAAATGACTCTAGGTATCGGTCTACAAGTTGCCGGTAAGGTGCGTTCACCTGCACTTGGTCCAACAATCCGCCATAACGCCTCTTTGGGTCAAGGATTTGATCTCCCACTGTCTTTTAGCCCGTATTCGACGCGGTGCTTCGCACCTTGTCCTTCGACAGGCGCAGGATCCCGAGCAACGTCGAGGGACTCAGGGCTAACCCTGAGCGGAGGCCTGTAGGGCCGGAGTCGAAGCCCGGAGGGCGGATAATTCATGAGGGCGCAAAAGACTCATGAATTATCCGGGTTAGCTTCCCATACTCATGGCGTCAGGCACACTTTCACTGCCGGCAATCTATCAATGCACCGCTTGTGTTCTTTGGATTATTAGAGTAACGCCTGCCAAGCCAAATTCAACCGCTCGATTCGGCGACTCGATCGACCCTGAAACAGAACTTGTGATCGTATACGAAGACTAGTTCCTGCATAGTACACTCTTCTAAGCATTCTAGCGAAAGGTTTCCCGGAAATCCAGCAAAAATCGATTTTACATTCGGGTATTGGCGGGTTATGGTGCCAGGATGGAAGTTCAGTTGTCGACCTCCGTTTTGACATGTCAAAACGAACTGGAGATATCGAGCTGGAGCTATGAAACAATACGTGATCGACCAATTGCGAGAAGGGGATTTTCTAAAGCTGGAAGATTATTTCAACGGCAATTCAGAGGCTGGCGATCTACCAGGGATTTACTGGGTCCTTGTGCCTGAACCGCTTTATGAAGAGCTGCAGTTAGAACACACGGACTGTCAGCCTTATTATTTCGCTGTCAATCTGGATCGCCAGTCCGTGAGCTTTGAACTGTTAATTCGCACCCGAGCTCGCCTCCGCTGTGGCTGCATTCAGTATGCTAACAAAAACCAGCGCGACTATATTCTGGAGTACGCAGACGGGTTGTTTGAGAAGTTAAAGCTCAAGACTTAGTAAGCGGTAAGCCGTAAGCGGCTGGACAAAATAATCATAAGCTGCTTACTGCTTACTGCTCACCACTTACCGGATCGCTTTCTGTTGTAGCAACATGTCCGCCAGAACCAACCGCACCATGGCTGTGCAAACGGGCACGATGCGGGGTATGGCCGAGACGTCATGTCTTCCCTTGACCGAAAGCGTTATGGGTTCACCGTCCTCAGTGATGGTCTCCTGCTCCTTCTCAATGGAGGGA
>JAUVTM010000313.1 GCA_030601545.1 Syntrophobacterales bacterium | reverse complement strand
GCTACCGAGGCGGCAGAGGGTAAGTTGGATGAACAGTTTCCCGTGGATATTTTTCAGACTGGGTCCGGCACCTCCACCAATATGAATGCCAACGAGGTCATTGCCAACCGTGCCATTGAACTGCTGGGGGGTGAGGTGGGTAGCAAAACGCCAGTGCACCCGAATGACCACGTTAATCGAGGACAGTCAAGCAATGATGTCATCCCCACTGCCATTCATGTGGCCGTGGCCGAAAGCATCAAGGGTGGACTGCTACCAGTGCTGATGGCCTGCCAAAAGGAGCTCGAGGCCAAAAGTACGCATTTTGACCACATTGTCAAAATCGGGCGCACCCATCTTCAGGATGCCACCCCGGTGCGTCTGGGACAGGAGTTCAGTGGTTACGCCCGTCAAATGGAGCTGGCTCGGGCACGTATTGAACAGGCCTTGGCCGGTCTGATGGAATTGGCCCTGGGGGGTACAGCTACTGGGACGGGGCTTAATGCCGTGGTTGGCTTTGCCCCGAAAGTCATAGCCCAGTTGGCGGAGGAAACGAATCTTCCCCTGGAGGAGGCCAAAAACCATTTTGCCGCCCAGGGGGGCCAGGACGCGCTGGTTGCTGCCAGCGGTTCTCTAAGAGCTTTGGCGGTGACACTCACAAAAATCGGCAATGACCTGCGCTGGTTAGCTTCTGGACCACGATGTGGGTTGGGAGAACTTCACCTTCCTCCGGTACAACCAGGCTCCTCAATCATGCCCGGCAAGGTCAACCCGGTCATCATTGAATCTCTTCTCCAGGTGGTAGTGCAAGTCATGGCCAATGACTGGGCTGTAGCTATTGGTGGGCAGGCTGGAAACCTGGAACTCAACGTCATGCTGCCGGTGATGGCGTACAATCTACTGCAATCTGTGGAGTTGCTCAGAACCGGGATTAGCAACTTCACGGAGAAATGTCTGCGGGGACTTGGGGCCAACGAACAACGGTGCCGGGAGTTGGTGGAAAAGAGTCTGGCACTCTGTACTCCGCTGGCCCCTGAGATAGGCTATGATAGAGCAGCCCACATAGCGCACCTGGCCTACGAGAGTGGCAGAACAGTGCAAGAAGTGGCGCTGGAGTTAGAGGTTCTCCCAAAGGAAAAACTCCTAAAAATACTAAATGCTGAAGAGATGACTCGACCTGGTATTCCGGGCAGTGGAGGCAGCAAGGAGTAAACAGTAAGCAGTAGGCAGGAGGAACGACGCGGCGACGCGGCGAAGAATGACAACTGCGCAATACGAAATGCAAAATGAGCAATGATTTTGTGCTCAAGGATGATGTCTGATATAGTGCCTGTGTAACTCCACAACGTATGGAGCCGATGGCAAAAATCATTCAGTTTGGTAACGGCCGCAAGGGTGACGACAACCTTATTTGTCGTGAACCCCTGGAGTTTCGCCGCGGCGACTGGCGCCAAGGGCAGATATTGCAGTGCCTCCGGAGCGAGGCGGAGAAATACCAGACCCACCGGCATCAGGCCATTAGCAACGGCCACAGCCATCTCAGCTTTGTTCCCGAACACTTCAGTTTGGTGAGTGGCTGCGACTACACGGTGATGGGACTTTATCGGTGGAGGGAAAGTGAGGAGCGGGCCAGGGAGTTTTACCAGTTGGCAGGTCTCATGGAGTGTGTGGTCAACAGCTCCTCGCCGCTGTTGCGTACCGACTTGTTGCGTAGACTCTACAAGACCATAATGGATTTGCGGCGCAGTCTCAATTTCTCCTGGAAAGGGGACTCCAGCCAGTTCCTCTTGCCCTTGCATCCAAACTTTTATCGCCGTAGTGATTTCTTTGCTCGAATCCAGCAAGCTGACACCCTGAAGGTTCTCTATGAAAGAGTGGAACATGAGACCAGGGTGCAGTTTGATCTGCTAGCCGCCGGATATGTCTTCTATCTGCCCCAGAGAATGGTTTACGAACCTGCTTAAAGGAGTGCGAGAATGCCCACTTGGCCCTATCGGTTTCAGCTGAGCCTGCAAGATCGATTGCGGCGATCGGTCTACGAAGTGCTTAGAGACCAGATGGATATGTACCTGATACAGCATGCTCTCATCGATTCATACTGGAACTTCTGCGAGGCTGGAGAACCTTACCCATTCGTGCCAAAACGAGAGCTCAAACCCCGGGCTAGGGTGGTGGCGAAAGAGTACATTTATCACAATCACTTTCTTGTCATGTTTTGCGAAGGAACCATTCCGGGTTGGTACAAAAAATATATCCGCTTTTTCGATTCCAATAAGGTTACCAAAGAAGGAGTCGCCGAGCTGGCCTACATTCAGCTGCACAAAAGCTACACCAAAAACTTGCGCTACTTCGAAAA